>JAHIJU010000393.1 GCA_018898235.1 Actinomycetota bacterium
CCGCGCCCAGGAGCTTGGCACCGACGATCCGCAGGAAGTCGCCCGACTGGGCACCCTGGATGATCCGGTGGTCGTAGGTCGACGTCAGGGTGAGCACCTTCGAGATGCCCATCGCGTTGAGCCGGTCCTCGCTGGTCCCGGCGTACTCCGACGGGTACTCCATCGCACCGACGCCGACGATCGTGCCCTGGGCGGGCATGAGGCGCGGCACCGAGTGGGTGGTGCCGATGGTGCCGGGATTGGTGAGCGAGATCGTGGTGCCGGCGAAGTCCGAGACCTCGAGCTTGCCCTGGCGGGCCCGCCGGATGACGTCCTCGTAGGCAGCCCAGAACTGGGCGAAGCTGAGGGTGTCCGCCTTCTTGATCGCCGGGACCATGAGCTGGCGGGTGCCGTCCGGTTTGGCCAGGTCGATCGCGATGCCGAGGTTGACGTGCGCGGGGGCGAGCACCGCGGGCTTGCCGTCCTGCTCGACGTAGCTCGAGTTCATGGCCGGCATGTCCGCCAGCGCCTCCACCACGGCGAAGCCGATGAGGTGGGTGAACGAGATCTTCCCGCCGCGCGTGCGGGCCAGGTGGTTGTTGATGACGATGCGGTTGTCGACCAGCAGCTTGGCGGGCACCGCGCGCACCGAGGTGGCCGTCGGCACGTGCAGCGAGGCCTCCATGTTGGTGACCACGCGGGCCGCCGGGCCGCGCAGTCGCTGGACGTCGTCGGCCGATGAGTCGGGGGCGTCGTGCGCGGCTGCGGCGCGGGCGGCCTGGGCGTAGGGCGCCGTCGCGGGCAGTGCCTCGACGACGATCTCGCTGTTGCCGGGTGCGTCGTCGGCTGCCGGGGGTGTCGCGGGTGCCGGCGTCACCTCGGGCGCTGGTGAGGGCGGCGTCGCCGCCGTCGTAGGGCTGGGGGCCGGTGTCGTGCCGGCTGCACCTGATTCGGCGAGCTTCGTCTTGTGGTAGTCCTCGAAGAAGTCCCACCACGCCGGGTCGACCGACGAACGGTCGGTGAGGTACTGCTCGTAGAGTTCGTCGACCAACCACTCGTTCGCACCGAAATCGGTACCGCGGAGATCGGACCCAGCCTTCGCCGTCACGCCGGTTCGCCTACTTCCCGTGCGGTCCCCGGACCGCCTCGTCCACCACTGTCGCTACGGAGCAACCCTACGGCCAGGACGGGACCTGGGTCCGTGGCGAGCGGCCCCTGGACGCGATCCTCACCCGATTCAGGCACAGGAGCGTCACCGCTGGTCAAGGTGCGGCAACCGGGTCCCCGCTACCTGCTCAAGCGTTGGTCGAGCGGCCGTCGGAGCCGGGCCGGTGGGCCGGGAGGCTGACCCGCATGGTGCAACCCTCGACGGTGTCGGCGACCTCGATCCGGCCGCCGTGCAGGGTGACCGCCCAGCGCACGATGGCCAAGCCGAGCCCGGTGCCACCCGTGGGGATCTGACCGGTCACCGCGGGCGAGTTGCCCCGGACGAACCGCTGGAACACGAGGGCGCGCTGGTCCGGCGGGATGCCCGGGCCCTGGTCGACCACGTCGATGCGGACATCGGGGCCTGCGCGGGAGGCGATCAGCTTCACCTCGGCGTCGCGCGGTGAGTGTCGGGCGGCGTTGGCCAGCAGGTTGGTGAGGATCTGGTGCAACCGGCCGACGTCGGCCGGGACGGTGAGCCCCGGAGGCTGCACCTCGACCACCACCCTGAGCCGTTTGTCACCGGCCACCAGCGCGACCTGATCGGCCGCCTCGCCCAGGAGCTGCGCCAGCGGCACGTCGACCAGATCGAGCGCCGAGGCGCCCGCCTCGAGCCGTGACAGGTCCAGCAGCGAGGCGACCAGGCCGGTCAGACGCTCGGTCTGGGTCAGGGCGGCCGTCAGCGCCTGGGGGCTGGGTTCGGTCACGCCGTCGGCCATGTTCTCCAGCTGGGCACGGAGCGCGGCCACGGGGGTGCGCAGCTCGTGCGAGACGTTGGCGATGAGCTCACGGCGCAGGGTGTCGGAGGCCTGCAGGTCCGCCGCCATCGAGTTGAACGCCGTGGCGAGCTGACCGACCTCGTCGCGGCTGCTCGCGTGCACCCGGCGGCTGTAGTCGCCGGCCGCCATCGCGCGGGCGGCCGCGGTCATCTCGCGCAGCGGTGAGGTCATCCCACGCGCCAGGAGCTGGGTGAGCACCAACGAGACGGCGATGGCCAGCGGCAGCGTGCGGCTCGGACCCAGGTGCTGGGTCAGGCCCAGCCAGGTGGTGGCGGACGCGAGGGTGACGGTCGCCGCGACGAGCACGCCGAGCTTGATCTTGATGGTCCGCAGCCCGTCCAGCGGCCGGACGTCGGGCAGGTGCGGCGGCTGCAGGCCTGGCCGCGCATGGCGCACGGACTGGCCGGTCTCGGCGCTCACGACCTCGGCGGGTCGGCCGGTTCGAACGCGTAGCCGACGCCGTGCACCGTGCGGATCAGGTCCGGACCGAGCTTGCGCCGCAGCGCCTTCACGTGCGAGTCGACCGTCCGGGTGCCGGAGGCGTCCACCCAGTCCCAGACCTGCTCGAGCAGGCGCTCGCGGGTGAGAACCGTGCGGGGTGTCGCGGCGAGGGCGCCGAGCAGGTCGAACTCCGTCGGAGTGAGATGGATCTCCTCCCCGTTGCGGTGCACCCGCCGCTGCGCGTGGTCGAGCACGACGTCACCGACGGTCAGGGCCGGCTCGGGCGAGCTCGCCGCGGCGAGCTCGGCGGCCTTGGCGGCCCGTTCGGTGCGACGCAGCAGCGCCTTCGTCCGGGCGACGAGCTCGCGCATCGAGAAGGGCTTGGTCATGTAGTCGTCGGCGCCGACGCCGAGCCCGATGAGCATGTCGGTCTCGTCGTCGCGGGCCGTGAGCATGAGGACCGGCACCGGCCGCTCGGCCTGGATGATGCGGCAGACCTCCAGGCCGTCGATCCCGGGCAGCATGACGTCGAGCACGATGACGTCGGGTTCCAGGCGCGCGGCCGCGGCGACGCCCGACGGGCCGTCGGGCGCGGCCTCGACGTGCCAGCCCTCCGCGGAGAGTCGGTGCACGATCGCCTGGGCGATCGCCGGTTCGTCCTCGACCACGAGGACCGTCGTGGGTGACGTGTGCGCCATGGGGTCAGCCTTGCACGCGGCGCCGGAGTCGTCGTGACCCGGTCGTCCCGGGCCCGGACGTGTCAGGACAGTGGCGAGGCCCGTCAGGACAGTGACGAGCGATGACCGGACGGCGTCCGTAGCATGACGCGCACATGACGGGGGTGTGGCGAGCGCCACAGCGATCAGGGGAAGCCCGGGGTCCGGGGCCGTGGCTTCGCCCGCCGACGCCCGTTACTCTTTCGTTATCCCGGGTGCCGATCGAGCAGGACGAGCCCGGGCAGACCGTGTCTCAGACAAGCGCCGGACGTGGGAGGGAGAGTCGTGGGTTCGCACCGTGCTGCAGCGGCGCCTTCTCCCCGACCCCAGGTTCAGCAGGACGGTGAGGCCTTCACGCCGCACCGGCGTCGGGTTCGCGCGGTCGGTCGGTTCGGGGTGCTGACGGCACTGGTCGCGGCCACGGTGGTGGTCCCGGTGAGCCAGCAGGCCTTGGCCTCCGGTGGAGTCCTCACCCAGCTCGCGAGCTCCGGCACGTTGCCCAGCACGGTGTCGGCCCTGGCCTCGTTGTCCTCCTCGGCCCAGGTGCCCGCCTCGTTGGCCGCCGCCGGACCGGTGGTCGACCGCGACACGGACACCGCCTCACGCACCCTCGACCGCGACACGCTGCTGCCCGGCTGCTCCGGCCTGACGCCGACGAGGCTCGCGGCGAACGGGCAGGTCCCGGAATCCGACCTGTGCACCCTGTGGGACGGCCACACCCAGGCCCGCACCGACTACGCCGTGGCGCTCGCCCAGCTCAACCAGGCCTTCGTCCTGCAGTTCGGCGCGGACCTGTGCCTCTCGTCGGGCTATCGGACGCTCGCCCAGCAGCGTGCGGTCAAGGCCCAGAAGGGTGGGCTGGCCGCGACGCCCGGCAAGAGCAACCACGGCCTCGGCCTCGCCGTCGACTTCTGCACCTCCGAGACGTCCGGTGCGCGGTGGACCTGGCTCAACGCGAACGGCCCCACCTACGGCATCGAGAACCCGGAGTGGGCGAAGCCCGGCGGTTCGGGCCCGTACGAGCGCTGGCACTGGGAGTTCGCTGCGGCCGTCGCCGAGGACAACTCCTACACGGGCGCCACCGCCGGGGACGGCTGAGCCGCCCGCAGCTCACAGCAGCTGGAGCGTCCAGCTCAGCTCGTGCCGGCTCCCGGCCGTCAGCTGCACGAGGTCCGTACCGGTGCGGAACGCGTCCGCGATGCAGCTCATCGGCTCGACCGCGACGGCCGCCCGATCGATCCGCGGGATGGCGTTCCCGGTGCAGACCTGCCACGCCGTGACCGCGCGATCGCCGCGGATCACCGTGGTGCGCCCGTCGGACCGGTGCAGACGGGCCCACGTCCACCCCGCGCCGTCGTGGCGGGCCGCGCTCCAGGCGTCGTCCAGCACCACACCCGCGAGCGCAACACCGGCACCGGCCAGGGCGGGATCGGTCGGCTCGGTGCCGACGGGCAGCAGCCTGTCGTCGACGAGCACGTGCTCGTCCGCGTCGAGAGTGAGCGTGCAGGCGTCGACGCCGCCGGGGCCGGGCTCGAGCCACGGGTGGAACCCGATGCCGAACGGTGCGCTGCCCGGCCCGTCGTAGGTCGCGACGGTCGCGACCGTCAGGCCCGCGTCGTCGAGCGTGTAGGTCACCGCGACCTGGACCGCCCACGGGTAGCCAGGGGTCGGGACCAAGGTGTGCGTGAGCGTCACGGCGGACGGGCTCTGGGCGGTGGCGTCGAAGCGCGCGTACGGCGTGAGCCCGTGCAGCGCGTTGTTGCGGTCCGGCTCGTTGAGCGGCACCTGGTAGGCCACGCCGTCGACCTCGTACTGCCCGTCGGCCAGGCGGTTGGGCCACGGTGCCAGCACGCTGCCCGCGTAGGCGGGGAACAGCTCGTCCTCGCCGTAGCTGAGCACGACGTCCGTCCCGGCGACCGTGTAGCTGCGCAGACTCGCCCCTACCTGGGTGACGACCGCCCGCTGGTCGCCGTGGGTGAGGACGTGCTGGAGCCCGGTCGGTGAAGTCATGGGTTGACCGTATTGCAGAGGGAACGGGAACCATGCGGGACCCGGGCCCGGCACGCCGGTCACCCGAACGGGTGAGGCTGTGGAAAGCCCGCACGTCGTCCCGCGGTGACCCCTAGGGTCGCGGCCAGCCGGTGCCGGGGGGTTCGGTGGCAGGACGGGGGACCGTGTGGACCAGAGCGTGCTCGTCGAACGCGAGGTGCGTGAGCTCATCCGCAGGCGGGGGCTCGACCCGCTGCGGGACCGCGCCGGGGTGCTCGCCCTGGTCGAGGACGTGCTCGCCGACTACGACGAGCGGTCCCTGCTCGGTGGGCTCCCGCCGCTCGTGGACCCCGCGGCGGTGCAGCGCAGCGTGGTCGATTCGGTGGCCGGGTTCGGCCCGTTGCAGCCCTACCTCGACGACCCGACGATCGAGGAGATCTGGATCAACTCCCCGACCCAGGTGTTCGTCGCCCGGCATGGGCAGCCCGAGCTCACCACGACCCTGCTCACCGAGCAGCAGGTGCGTGACCTGGTCGAACGCATGCTCAAGCTGTCGGGGCGCAGGCTCGACTTGTCGAGCCCCTTCGTGGACGCGGCCCTGCGCGGCGGTGAACGGCTGCACGTCGCGATCCCGGACGTCACCCGGTGCCACTGGGCGGTCAACATCCGCAAGTACGTGGTGCGGGCCACCGCGGTCGATGACCTGGTGCGGCTCGGTTCCCTGACGCCGCAGGCCGCGGCGTTCCTGCTGGCCGCCGTGCGCGTGGGGCTCAACGTGATCGTGTCCGGAGCCACCCAGGCGGGCAAGACCACGACGCTCAACGCCCTCGCGGGTGCGATCCCGGCCCGGGACCGGGTCATCAGCTGCGAAGAGGTCTTCGAGCTGCGGCCCGCCGCCCGAGACTGGATCGGGCTGCAGTGCCGGCAGCCGAACCTCGAAGGGGTGGGGGAGATCCCGCTGCGCCGACTGGTCAAGGAAGCACTGCGAATGCGACCGGACCGGCTGCTCGTCGGCGAGGTGCGCGAGGCCGAGGCGCTCGACCTGCTCATCGCCCTCAACGCCGGGATACCGGCCATGGCGACCATCCACGCCAACAGTGCGCGCGAGGCGCTCGTGAAGCTGTGCACGTTGCCGCTGCTCGCGGGTGAGAACGTGTCCGATCGGTTCGTCGTCCCGACGGTCGCCTCGGCCGTGGACCTGGTGGTCCACGTGGAGTCCGGGCGTGACGGTCGGCGCCGGGTCGCCGAGGTGCTCGCGGTGCCCGGTCGGGCCGAGGAGGGCGTTGTCGAGACCGCACCGCTGTTCGTCACGACCGGGGACCGTCTGGTGCGCGCCGATGGCTTCCCGCCCCACCTGGACCGGTTCGCCCGGCACGGCGTCGACGTCGTCGCACTCCTGCGCGGATCGACCTGATGGGGGTCGTACTGGGTCTGCTGCTCGGGACGGGGCTCGCCACCGTGTGGTGGTCGTTCTGGCCCGCACCGGTGCGCGTCGCACGACCGCCGTCGCGGTGGCGGCTCCGGGTGGGCGACATGCTCGCCCAGGCCGGGGTGCGCGGCGTGGGGCCCGCCGGGCTCGTGGCCACCAGCCTCGGGGTCGGGATCGCGACCGGCCTGGTGCTGCTCGTGCTGGTGCCCGCCGGTGTCGCAGGCTGCTTCGCAGCGTTCGCCGCCTTCGTCCCGTGGTTCGCGGTGCGCGGCCGGGCGCGACGCAAGGTCGCCGCCCGGCGGACGCTGTGGCCTGATGTGGTCGACCACCTCGCATCGGCGATCCGGGCGGGGCTGGCCCTGCCCGAGGCCGTCGCGCAGCTCGCCGAACGCGGGCCGGTCGAGCTGCGTGAGCCGTTCCGGGCGTTCGCGGAGGACTATCGGGCGACCGGACAGTTCGGGCAGTGCCTCGACCTGCTCAAGGACCGGTTCGCGGACCCGGTGGCCGATCGGATCGTCGAGGCGTTGCGGATGACCCGGGACGTGGGTGGCACCGATCTGGGCCGACTCCTGCGGACCTTGTCCTCGTTCCTGCGGGACGACCTGCGGGTCCGAGGCGAGCTCGAGGCCCGTCAGAGCTGGACGGTGAACGCCGCGCGGCTTGCTGTCGCTGCGCCGTGGCTGGTGCTCGCACTGCTCATCGGACGACCCGAGGCCGCGAAGGCGTACGGGTCGATGACCGGGTCGCTCGTGCTGGTCGCCGGGGCCGCCTGCTCGGCGGTGGCCTACTGGCTGATGCAGCGGGTCGCACGGTTGCCCGAGGACCCGCGGGTGCTGCGATGAGCTCGACGGTCGCCGGGGGTCTCGTCGGACTGGCGTTCGGGCTCGGGGTGTGGCTCACGGTGGCCCGGTTGGCGGCCCGGCACGTGACGCTCGACGAGCGTCTGGCGCCGTACCTGCGAGCCAGACGCAGTACATCGGCCCTGATCGCGCTGCCTGAGGTCGCCACCCCGATCGCTGTGATCGAGCGGCTGGTCGCTCCCTTCACCGCCGATGCGTTGCGCCTGGTCGCTCAGCTGTCGGCGCCGAGCGAGCAGGTCCGCGCTCGCCTGGTGCGGGCGGGGCGCGACGACAGCGTCGAGCAGTTCCGGGTGGGGCAGGTGGTGGGCCTCGCAGCAGGGCTCGCGGCCGGGGTGGCCGGGGCCCTGGTGCTCGTGGCGTGGCGGGGGACACCGCTGGGCGCGCTCGTGGGGCTCGTCGGTGTGTCGGCGGTCGCGGGGGTCCTGGTGCCCGACTGGTGGTTGGGTCGCCAGGTGCGTCGACGCGAGGCGCGGATGCTCGCCGAGCTTCCCGCCGTGGCCGAGCTGCTGGCCCTCGCGGTCGCTGCCGGCGAAGGGGCGCTGGGCGCGCTCGAACGGGTGTCAGCCGCCAGCGGGGGTGACCTGGGCGTCGAGCTGGCCCGGACGTTGGCCGAGGCCAGATCGGGTGAGCCGCTCACGGTGGCCCTCGACCGGCTGTCGGCGCGCACGGGGCTCGCGGCCCTGGCCCGTTTCGCCGAGGGGGTCGCGGTCGCCCTGACCCGAGGCACCCCGCTGGCCGATGTGCTGCGGGCCCAGGCGCAGGACGTGCGCGAGGCCAGCCGCCGGGCGCTGATGGAGACCGGTGGCAAGAAGGAGGTGGCGATGATGGTCCCGGTGGTGTTCCTGATCCTCCCGGTGACCGTCGTGTTCGCCGTCTTCCCGAGTCTGGTCGTGCTGCAGGTCGGGCCGTGAGCCCGCAACGGACGCCCCGACCCGCAGGGGGCAGGGGAACTACCAGGAGGTACGACGGTGAGACGAATCATGGCGTGGGGATTCCGGGTGGCCCGCGGACTGCGGGAGGACCGCGGCGACGTTCCGGGGTGGGTGCTCGTCACGTTGATGACTGCCGGACTGGTGACCCTGCTCTGGGCGTTGGCCGGGCCGCTGCTGGCGCGCCTGTTCACCGAGGCGGTCTCCTCGGTCACCGTGCACTGAGCGACGCGGGATCGGCGGTCGTGGACTTCGTCCTGGTCGGCGCGCTCGTCCTCCTGCTGTTCGCCGCCATCGTCCAGCTCGCACTCGCGATGCACGTGCGCAGCATGCTGGTCGACTGCGCGGGGCAGGGCGCCCGGTATGCGGCGCAGGCGGGCCACGTGCCCCTGGACGGTGTCGCGCGGACGACCGAGCTGATCGACGCGACTCTCTCACCGGCGTACTCCCGCGACGTGGTCGCCCGACGGGCCGTCGTCGACGGTGTAGACCAGGTAGAGGTCGAGGTGACGGCACCGCTGCCGGTGCTCGGGCTCGTCGGCCCCACCGGGCTCACCGTGCGTGGCCACGCTCTCGTGGAGGCGCCGTGACGGCGCGCGGCCCGCGGCGTACCTCGAGGGGTGGTCGGGTCGGGCGAAGTGGCCGGGATGACGGGAACGCGGTGGTGGAGTTCCTGGCGCTGACCTTCGTGCTGCTGATCCCGGTGGCCTACCTCGTGCTCACCCTCGGGCGGCTGCAGGCCGCGGTCTTCGCCACCGAGGCGGCCGCCCGCGGCGCGGCCCGCGTCTACGTCACCTCGGCCGATGCGAACCAGGCCGGTACCCGCGCGCTCACCGCGACCGACCTGGCGCTCGACGACCAGGGCTTCGACGACGACCCCACCCAGGCGCTGCGCCTGACCTGCACGAACACCCGGTGCCTGAGCCCGGGCGGCCAGGTGACGGCCGAGGTCACCGTGCAGGTCCCGCTGCCGTTCGTCCCGGGCTTCGTCCGGGACAGGGTGCCGCTGTCGGTGCCGGTCAGCGCGGTGCGAACGGCGGCCGTCGACGAGTTCCGGACGGGTCGGGGGTGAGCGTGCGAGCCGGCGACCCGCACCCGCGCAGACCGGCGGGCTCCGACGACGGGCAGGTCATGGTGCTCACCATCAGCGTGATGCTGCTCGCGCTGGCCCTCGTGCTCGTGGTGGCTGCTGCCACCTCGGTGCACCTGGAACGCACCCGGCTGCTGGCGCTCGCCGACCTCGCGGCGCTCGCGGCGGCCGATGAGCTCGACAGCCCGTCGTACTTCGCGCCCGGTGCCGATGCTGCCGACAGACCGGCCGTGCCGCTCACGGATACGGGGGTGCGCGCGGCGGTCGAGGCCTACCTGGCCGAGCACGCCGAACCGGGTCTCGACCAGCTCGTGGTGGTCGACGCCTCTACCCCCGACGGCCGGTCGGTCGAGGTGGTGCTGAGCGCCGTCGCCCACCCGGCGCTGCTTGGACCGGTGCTCGCGCAGGTTGCCCCCGACGTGCGGGTCGAGGCGACCTCCTCGGCCCGGGCCTGGTGACCGGTACCCTGGACGGTCGTGGCCACCACCGACTTCTCCGCCGAGATCAAGGCGCTGCGCAGCACGCTGACCTCCATCGAGGCCGTCAGCGACCCGACGCGGCTGCAGGCCAAGATCGCCGAGCTCTCGGCCGAGGCCTCCGTCCCGGACCTGTGGGACGACCCTGACCACGCCCAGCAGGTCACCAGCTCGCTGTCCGCCACGCAGGCCGAGCTCGACCGGGTCAACAGCCTGGCCTCCCGCATCGACGATCTCGAGACCCTCGTCGAGCTCGCGCTGGAGGAGGGTGACGAGGACGCCGCGGCCGAGACCGAGTCCGAGCTGCTCGCGATCCGCAAGGACATCGACGCCCTCGAGGTCCGCACGCTGCTCTCGGGGGAGTACGACGCACGTGAGGCCGTCGTCACGATCCGCTCGGGCGCCGGTGGCGTGGACGCCGCCGACTTCGCCGAGATGCTGCTGCGGATGTACCTGCGCTGGGCCGAGCGGCACAAGTACCCGACCAAGGTGCTCGACACCTCCTACGCCGAGGAGGCCGGGCTGAAGTCCGCGACCTTCGAG
>JAHIJU010000394.1 GCA_018898235.1 Actinomycetota bacterium
AGAGCTACGGCACGACGCGCGCCGTGGACGGCATCAGCTTCACCGTCCGCCCCGGCATCGTCACCGGCTTCCTCGGCCCCAACGGCGCCGGGAAGTCGACCACCATGCGGATGATCATGGGCCTCGACCGCCCGACGTCCGGCACGGTCACCGTCAACGGGAAGCCCTACATCGAGCACCGCGCCCCGCTCACACAGGTCGGCGCGCTGCTCGAGGCCAAGGCGGTCCACCCGGGGCGCACGGCGCGCCAGCACCTGCGCGTCATCGGCGCCACCCACGGCCTGGGGGCCAAGCGGGTCGACGAGGTGCTCCAGATGACCGGCCTCGACTCGGTCGCCGACAAGCGCGTCAAGGGCTTCTCGCTCGGGATGGGTCAGCGGCTGGGCATCGCCGTGGCGCTGCTCGGCGACCCGTCGACCCTCATCCTGGACGAGCCGGTCAACGGTCTGGACCCCGAGGGCGTCATCTGGGTGCGTGACCTGGTCCGCTACCTGGCCGGACAGGGCCGCACGGTGTTCTTGTCCAGCCACCTGATGGCCGAGATGGCGCAGACCGCCGACCACGTCATCGTGATCGGCCGCGGTCGCATCCTGGCCGATGCGCCGATGTCCACCCTGCTGGCCGGTCCGGGCCAGGAGAGCGCCCGGCTGCGCGCGCCACGCGCCACCGAGCTCGCCGCGGTCCTGCGGGCGAAGGGGCTCTCGGTGACCCAGACGGGCACCGACACCCTCGAGGTGGTCGCCGCGAGCTCCGTGGTGGCCGAGGCGGCCCTGGCCGCGGGGATCGCCGTGCACGAGCTGGCGCCCATCCGGGCGTCCCTGGAGGAGGCGTACCTCGCGCTCACCGTCGACGAGGTCGAGTACCACTCGGGGGTCGGCGCCCCGGCGAACGCGGAGGTGGCCCGATGAGCACGACAACCTTGGAACGCACGGCGACGCCGTCGTCGGTGCACCTGACCTTCGGCCGGGTGGTCGCCTCGGAGTGGCGCAAGCTGTTCTCGCTGCGCTCGACCTGGTGGACGCTCGGCACGGCCGTCGTGCTGCAGGCCGGGATGGCTGCGATCGTCGGCGCGGCCTCGCGGGCCGTCCACTCCAGCGGGCAGGGTGACCTGGGCATCGACGGTGCGCAGGTGGCCGCCGCCGGCCTGCAGTTCTCCCAGCTCGCGATCGTCGCCCTGGCCGTTCTGACGATCACCGCGGAGTACTCCTCGGGTCAGATCCGGGTCACGTTGGCCGCGGTGCCACGCCGGACGCCGGTGCTGGCGGCCAAGGCCCTCGTCCTGGTCGTGGTCGTCCTGGTGACGGCCGTGGTCAGCAGCGCGCTGAGCATCGGCGCAGGCAAGCTCGTCGGCGGGGACACCATCTCGTTCACGCTTCCGGGTGCGGAGACCGCGCGCATCATCGCGGGTGCGCCGCTGTACCTGGTCGCCATCGCGGTGCTGTCGCTCGGGGTGGCCACCCTCATGCGGCACACGGCCGGTGCCATCGCCGCCCTCATGGGGTTCCTGCTCGTGATCCAGACCGTGTTCGCGGCCATCCCCTGGAAGCCCCTGCAGATCGTCAGCCCGTGGCTGCCGGGTACCGCCGGTCAGCAGCTCCTGGCCTCGGACTCCTCGGTCGAGGCGCTCCGGGCGGTCCCGGACCACGTCGGCGCCGTGCTCGGTCCGTGGGCCGGCTACGGCGTGCTGGTGGCGTGGGCCGTGCTGGCGCTCGTGGCCGCGGTAGCCGTGCTGCGCAGCCGCGACGCCTGACCCGGCCGCTGGAGGTTCGGGTGCTTTCACGGCGGTCGGCCGTCACCCCGCAGGTGACCGCCGACCGCCGTGGCGTCGTCGAGCCGCCGCGACCGCTGACCGAGCTGGAGGTTCGTCGGCTCGGCGCCCTCAGACGGTTCTTCGCGGTGCACCCGGTCGCGTCCGATGTGCTGGTCTGCCTGCTGGTCGTGGCCAGCACCGCGAGCGGACTGGCGCTGACGGTCACCACCGGCGTCGGTGCCACCGCCCCGGTCCTGCTGGTGCAGGGGGCCGCGGGCCTCATCGGGCTGGTCGCGATCGTGTTCCGTCGTCGCTGGCCGGTGACGGTGCTCGCAACGGTCACCGGCACCATCGCCGCCTCCGTGCTGCTGCCGTCGGGCGAGGGCATCCCGGCCGGTGACGCGGCCCTGCCCTTCGCGCTGTACGCGGTGGCGGCCAACCGTCGCCCCGTCGTGGCGTGGTCCGCATTCGCCGGGATGACCGGGCTCCTGACGGCCGCCTTCGCGTCGACGACCCGGAGCGCGGCGCTGACCGGCGTGTTGTCGCCGGTGGTCAGTGCGTCGTCGACGGACCAGGCGAGCTATCCGCTCCCCGACTGGGGGCCGTTCACCGGCTTCGCGCTGTCGGCCCTGCTCGGCTACGTCGTCATCGGGCTCGGCTACCTGGCGGTCGGTCTCAGCGTGTACGGCCGCCGTCAGCAGGTCGCCGACCTGGTGCGACGTTCCTACGAGCTCGTCGCCGCGGGTGAGCAGCAGGCCCGCCTGGCATCGATGCAGGAGCGCACCCGGATCGCCCGCGAGATGCACGATGTGGTCGCCCACAGCCTGTCGGTCATGGTGGCGCTCTCGGACGGCGCCCGGGCCAGTGTGCGGCGTGCACCCGGGGCGGCGGAGGAGGCGCTCGACATGGCGTCCGAGACGGGCCGCGCGGCGCTCGCCGACATGCGTCGGATGCTCGGGGTGCTCCGGGACGGCGACGGGGCCGAGCCGTCCGCTCCCGGCGGTTCGCAGCCGCCGCCCGCCGCCCGTCCGAGCGCGCGCCGTGGCGCGCAGGACACCGGGTCGCCACCGGTTCCGCCGGCCGACGAGGTGCCGTGGTCGTCCGCACCCGCCGGGCGCCCGGACCCGGCGGCGACCGCAGCGGTCACGACCGACCCCCTTGCACCCACGACCCCGCAGCCGACCGCGGGCGACGACCTGGACGCGCTGGTCGAGGGGTTCCGCCGGGCCGGGCTCCCGGTGCGCTCGCGCGCCGCCGAGCTGCCCGAGCACGGCGGTCTGCGGCTGGCGGTCTTCCGCGTCATCCAGGAGTCGCTCACCAACGTGCTGCGCCATGCAGCCGGCGTCGGCTCGGTCGAGGTCCTGGTCGACGTCCTGCCCGAGGGGGTGGCCACACCTGCCAGGGTGAGGGTGGTCGTGACGGACGACGGCGGGGCACAGGTCCCGCGGGCCGCGGGCCCGGCGGGTCGAGGGCTGGTGGGCATGCGGGAACGGGCGGCACTGTTCGAGGGGACGGTGAGTGCCGGTCCGTACCGTGGAGGCTGGCGGGTCCAGGTCGAGCTCGCGGTGCCGCCCGATGCCGGCCCCCGCCCGTCCCAGGTCTGGAAGGTGCCGACATGAGCGCAGTCCGGGTGCTGCTGGTCGACGACCAGCCGCTCATGCGGATGGGCTTCCGGCTCGTGCTGGGCGCCGAGGACGGCATCGAGGTGGTCGGGGAGGCCGGCGACGGTCAGGTCGCACTCGAGCAGGCAGTGGCGTTGCAGCCGGACGTCGTGCTGATGGATGTGCGCATGCCGCGGATGAACGGGATCGAGGCGACGAGTGCCCTGGTCGCGGCGGTGCCCGAGGCCCGGGTGCTGATCCTCACCACGTTCGACCTGGACGAGTACGCGTTCGCTGCGCTGCGCGCCGGGGCCAGCGGGTTCCTGCTCAAGGATGCCCGCCCGGCCGAGCTGGCCGAGGCGATCCGCACGGTGGCGGCCGGCGACGCGGTGGTGGCGCCCCGGATCACCCGGCGGATGCTGGAGCTGTTCGCCGACCGGTTGCCGGTCGAGGCGTCCGGTATGCAGGAGGACCCCCGCCTGGCGGCGCTCACGGCGCGGGAGCGTGAGGTGCTGCGCGCGATCGCCGAGGGGCTGTCGAACTCCGAGATCGCGGCCCGCTTCTTCCTCTCCGAGGCGACCGTCAAGACGCACGTGGCCCATGTGCTCGACAAGCTCGGGGTCCGCGACCGGGTCCAGGCGGTCGTCCTGGCGTTCCAGACCGGCCTCGCGGGGCGCTGACCTGACGGCCCCGGGGTGGGGCCTCAGCGGAAGGACTGAGCGGGGGCGGCTCAGCGCGCGGGGGCGAAGGAGGCCGTCGCCAGGGGGAGTGCCGCTGCGAGCTCGCGGGTCGCCTCGTGCTGCGGGTCGGCCAGCAGGGAACGCAGCGGGCCGTGCTCGACGAGTCGCCCCTCGGCCAGCACGTGCACGGTGCGGGTGAGCGCCTCCAGCAGCGCCATGTCGTGCGAGGCGACCAGCAGTCCGATGCCCTCGGCCGCCGCGAGCTCGGCGACCAGCCGGGCCAGCTCGATCCGCATCCGCGGGTCGACCGCGGTCAGCGGCTCGTCCAGCAGGACGACGTCGGGCCGCGGCGCCAGCGCGATCGCGAGCGTGAGCCGCTGGCGCTCACCGCCGGAGAGCGTGCCGATGCGACGCCCTGCGAAGCCGGCCGGCAGTCCGACCAGGTCGAGCGCGGCGGGGGCGTCTCGGCCGGTGGACCGCCCGGCGGCGCGGGCCTCGTCGAGCGCGCCGCGGACCGCCCGCTCGACGTTCTGCGTGGGGTCGAGCCCGGTCAGCCCGTTCTGGTGCACGGTCCGCAGCCGGGCGCGCAGCATCTTGCGGTCGCGGCGCGCGGGCTTGAACACGCGGTGGCCCTCGAACGCGACCGAGCCGAGCGTCGCCGGGATCTCACCGCCGAGCACAGCCAGCAGCGTCGACTTGCCGACCCCCGACGCCCCGAGCAGGCCGACGGCGTCGCCGGGACCCACCGTCACGTCGACGCCGTCGAGCACGGGCACACCGCCGTAGCCCGCCACGACGCCGCGCGCCACCACCGTTGCCGCCACACCCACCTCCGAGTTGGTCCGTTGTCCCAACGCCCCCCCGCCCCCCAAGGTTCCCCGCCCCCCCCACGCAAATGCCCCGGGATTCCGAGGCTGGGCGTGGCCCGACCCTGCCCAGCCTCGGAATCCGGGATCGGGGAGAGGGGGAGGGGGAGGGGGACGGGGCGGGCCCGGGGCGCGGCGGTTGTGCGCTGCGCCCCGGGCCCGGTGGGTGGTGCGTGGACTACTTCACGTCGTCGTCGACCCAGTCGAACGACTTGGTGACGGCCTTCTTCCAGAGCCGGTACTGGCGGTCGCGCTCACCGGACTCCATCGCCGGGCTCCAGCGCTTGTCCTCGGCCCAGTTGTCGATGACGTCCTGCTCGCCGTTACAGAAGCCGACGGCGATACCGGCCGCGTAGGCCGCGCCGAGCGCCGTGGTCTCGGCGACCTTCGGCCGCACCACGTCCACGCCGAGGATGTCGGCCTG
>JAHIJU010000395.1 GCA_018898235.1 Actinomycetota bacterium
CGTCCGCCGACCCCGGAGCCAGACGCTCCTCGGCGCGCGCGTACAGCGCCCGGCGGTTCGGCAGCTCGGTGAGATGGTCGGTGTGCGCCAACCGGAGCAGGGCAGCGCCGCGCCGCACCTCCCGGAAGGCCAGCTGCGCGCGGACCCCGTAGAACACGATGGCCAGGCCTGCCAGGACCCGCGTCACCGCGGACAGCTCGAACTGGGTCCCCAGCACGAGGACGGCGAGCCCCGCGAACGTCGCACTCGCGGCGGTCGAGGTCACGACGGTCTCGGAGTACTCGGCGCTCGACCGCAGCACCGAGGTCTGGCGGGCGCACCGGGACGCGGCGACCAGGCTGACCGTCCCCACGGTGATCAGCGCCAGGCCGACGAACCAGCCGAGCTGCAGGGCCGAGGTGGTGACGCTGTCCGCGTCGATCGCACCGAGCGCGAAGCCGAGGTCGGCGACCATGAATGCGATCAGCCCGGCCGCGAACCATCCCCACCCCGGCACGACCCGCCCGCCCCCGAACATGACCACGCCGACGACCACCGTCACGAGCAGCAGGTCGAGCGCCGGGTAGAGCAGGGTGAGTGCCAGCCCGACGGACATCTGCCCGGCGAGCGCCCGGGCGACCAGGGGGTCGAGCGGGACGGACAGGAGGGCGAGGACGGTCAGGATGCTCGCCGTCAGGTCGAGCCCCGCCCGGATGCGCAGCTCGGCGAGGTGGCGGTGCACGAGCAGGCCGAGCGCGGCGAGCACCAGCAGGTAGAAGGAGAGGAACCCGACGTCGGCGGGGGACGGGATCATCAGGCTTCCGTTCACCACCACGGATGCGGCGTTCCAGGCCATCCCGGCGGCGAAGGCAGTCACCGCACCCGCCGCCAGCCGGGCGGCACCCAGCCCGCGCCCACGTCCGGCCACCGCCCACCAGCAGACCGCGGTCGGGATGAGCAGGGCGAACCCGCTCGTCACCCCGCCGGCCACCACCGGCACGGGCCGGCCGCCGCTCAGCGCCACGCCCCACACGACCAACGTCCCGAGGGCGCCCGTCGATACGACCGGGAGGACCAGGAGTCGCGGCCAGGCCGCGGGCGATCGCCATCCGGTGCGCCGAGGGGACGTCTCGCTGTCGACGTGCGGACCCGCCATCTGTCCCCTCCCTCCAGCTCACCCGTTGGTCACCGACCAGACGAGCGTCCAGGACTGAGCCGGGCCCCGCCATCGGGCCGCCTCGACCTCACCCGGACGCGTGCGACACCGGTCCGGACGACCGGGCGCAACCGACGCTGGCTGTGCCCGACCCGACCGGAAGATCCCCCCCACTATCGGCAGGGGCGCCGCCCACTTCAGGGACCTACGTACTCGACGGTACGTGCTCGGCGCGGACCGCGCGCGGGGCCACCGATCGCCGCGACCATCCCGCCCTCGATGAGCACATCGACTCCGGTGCCGCTGCCGGTCGCGCGGGAGGCGGGCAACGGGACCGCACCGTGCCGGTCGGCCGGGCTCTGGGCGACAGGCAGCCGTGGGCGACGACGAGCCCGGGTGCCTGCTCGCGACTCACCCCTCCCGGAACACCACCCCGAACCCGCCACGGGGGTAGTGCCAGGTGAGCACGCCGTCGGGCGCCAGGGCCAGGCAGGTCCCGCATTCGAGGCATGCTGCGTAGGCCACGGCGATGCGTCCGTCCGCGTCCTGGGAGTAGACGCCGGCCGGGCAGATCCGCACCAGGACAGGACCGAACCCGGTACGGCGCACAGCCTCCTGGTCGACCTCGATGTGCGAGAGCTCTTCGTCCAGCTCGTAGCGGTTGCCGGCCAGACGTTCCGCCATGCTCGTCGGTTCGATCATCACAGCCCCCTCGCTGCGCTCAGCCCCAGGCGCGCCAGGGACCGGACGGTCAGAGTCGATCCGCGCAGCGCGCGGCGTACGGTCGTCGTCAGCCGCGTCCGCGGGGTGGTGTCCAGTCCGAAGACCCCGTGGAGCACGTCCGCGGCCACCAGACCGACGTCCCGGTACAGCAGCGGGTTCTCGAGGAACGCGGGGGCCTTGGCGTAGGTCGCCATGTCCTGGCCGACGAAGCCGGCGGCGAGCTCGGTGCGGTAGCGGTCCATCGCCGTCCGGGACAGGTCGTCGGCTCCGATCGCGTGGTCGGCCGCACGGGCGGCCGCGAGCGCCGACCCTGCGGCCAGGTCCATCCCGCGGATGGTGAAGCCCGTGTTGAGCGTGAAGCCGGCCGCGTCGCCGACGATCATCAGGCCAGGGCGCGTCAGGTCGCGCCGCACCATCGCCGGACCGTCCTCGATCGTCAGGTGGCAGCCGTACTCCCGCAGGTCGCCGCCGGCCAGCAACGGAGCGATCGCGGGGTGGGCGAGGAAGTGGTCGTGCACCGCGGGGGACCCGAGCCCGGACTGCTCGAGAGCGTCGAGGCGCAGGACGACGCCCACCGACACCGAGTCGGCGTTGGTGTACAGGAACCCGCCCCCTGCCACACCCTGCGTGCAGTCTCCGACGACGGCGTAGGCGACCCCCTCGTCTCCGTGCACCCCGAAGCGCTCCTCGAGCGTCGCCCGGGGCAGCCCGATCACCGACTTCACACCGACCGCGAGGTGCTTCGTCGGC
>JAHIJU010000396.1 GCA_018898235.1 Actinomycetota bacterium
CATGCTCGCGGTCAACCTCGGCACCCGCGGTGTGCTCGAGGCGCTCGACCTGCTGGAGTACGCCAACGGCGAGCCCGGCACCGCGCTCGCCGACCAGCGGGTGGACAACGGCAGCCCCCGCCCGCACGGCGTGCGGATGTGGTGCCTCGGCAACGAGATGGACGGGCCCTGGCAGATCGGGCACCTGAGCGCCGCCGACTACGGCACGCTCGCCGCCCGCACCGCCGCCGCCATGAAGCGCGCCGACGCCGGGCTCGAGCTGGTCGCCTGCGGCTCCTCCAACGCCCAGATGCCGACCTTCGGCGCGTGGGAACGCACCGTGCTGGAGCAGGCGTGGGAGCACGTCGACCTCATCTCGTTGCACGCCTACTACGAGCAGCACGGCGACGACCTGGCGTCCTTCCTGGCCAGCGGGCGCGACATGGACCACTTCATCGACACGGTCGTGGCCACCGTCGACCACGTCGGGCGGGGGTCCGACCACCAGGTGCACCTGTCCTTCGACGAGTGGAACGTGTGGCGGCAGAGCGAGTTCAACGCCGCCGAGCAGGCCGCGATCGCCGCCGAACCGGCCATCCCCCGGCCGTGGCCCGCCGCTCCGCACCTCATCGAGGACGACTACCGGGCCGCCGACGCCGTCGTGGTCGGCAGCCTGCTCATCACGCTGCTGCGGCACGCCGATCGGGTGCACGCCGCGAGCCTGGCCCAGCTGGTCAACGTGATCGCGCCGATCCGCACCGAACCCGGCGGACCGGCCTGGCGGCAGTCGACGTTCCACCCGTTCGCGCTCACCGCCCGGCTGGCCCGCGGCGTGGTGCTCCGCACCCGGACCCAGACCCCCACCACCCCCACTGCCCGGTTCGGCGAGGTGGGCGTGGTCGACTCGGTGGTCACCTGGGACCAGGAGGCCGGCAGCGCCACCGTGCTCCTGGTCAACCGCGGGACCGTCGAGGCGGCCACGGTGGAGGTGGACCTGACGGGGCTGGGCGTCGGCCAGATCCGCGAGGCGCACCTGCTGCACGAGGACGACGTCGAGGCCCGCAACAGCGCGAGCGCCCCCGACCGGGTCGCGCCCCGCCCGCTGGCGGTCGAGCAGGCGGGCGACGGTGTGCTGCGCCTCGCGCTGCCGCCCGTGTCCTGGGCCGCCGTGGTGGTCACCCGGTGACCGGGCTCCTGCGCATCAGCCCTCCGCCGAGGCGGCTTCGCCGACCGGGCCGTGCCATGCTCGGCGGGGCCGTCGACCGCCCGTCCGGCGCACGGCCATGACCCCCACGACGAAGGACGACGTCATGCCCACGAGCACCCCCGCCCCGCACGGCACCTGGCTGGTCACCGGCGGTGCCGGGTACATCGGTTCGCACGTGGTGCGGGCCCTGGCGGCACAGGGCTGGGGCACCGTCGTGGTCGACGACCTGTCCAGCGGCCACCGCGAGTTCGTCCCGGCCGAGGTGCCGTTCGTCGAGGCGTCCATCCTGGCCACCGACCGGATCGCCTCGGCGCTGCGGGCCTACGACGTGACCGGCGTGATCCACCTCGCGGGGTTCAAGTACGCCGGGGTGTCGGTGCAGCGTCCGCTGCACACCTACGAGCAGAACGTCACGGGCACCGTGCACCTGCTCGAGGCGATGGCCTCGACAGGGGTGGGCTCGATCGTGTTCTCGTCCTCGGCGGCGGTCTACGGGACCCCCGATGTCGACCAGGTCACCGAGGCGACGCCCACCACCCCGCAGTCGCCCTACGGTCAGTCCAAGCTCATCGGCGAGTGGCTGCTGGCCGACCAGGCGCGGGCCACCGGGCTCGCCCACACCAGCCTGCGCTACTTCAACGTGGTCGGCTCGGGCGCGCCGTCGCTCTACGACACCAGCCCGCACAACCTGTTCCCGCTGGTCTTCGACGCGCTCATCGAGGGCCGGGCGCCGCAGATCAACGGCGACGACTACCCGACGCCGGACGGCACCTGCGTGCGCGACTACGTGCACGTGGCCGATCTGGCCGACGCCCACGTCGCGGCCGCCGCCGCCCTGACCGCCGGTGAGCCGCTCGAACCGGTCTACAACCTGGGTTCGGGTGACGGCCTGTCGGTGCGCGAGATCATGGACACCGTCGCGGCCGTCACCGGCATCGACCGCGCACCGGTGATCGCGCCGCGCCGACCCGGCGACCCGGCCCGGATCGTCGCCTCGGGTGAGCTCGCCGCACGCGATCTGGGCTGGCGCATGACGCACACACCGACCGACATGGTCTCCTCGGCGTGGGACGCCCGCAGCCGGCACTGACCGCCCACCCCCGCAAGGAGATCGACCGATGAGTGCCGCGACCCTCGACCCGTGGTCCGACGAGCAGGGCATCGCCCGCGCGGGCGCCCTGTTCACCGCCACGTTCGGCGGGGCGGCCGACGGCGTCTGGGCCGCGCCGGGCCGGGTCAACCTCATCGGTGAGCACGTGGACTACAACGCGGGGCTGTGCCTGCCGACAGCGCTGCCGCACCGCACCTACGCGGCCGTGCGGGCCCGCACCGACGGGCAGGTGCGACTGGTGAGCGCCCATCTGCCCGACGAGCCCTGGACCGGCAGGGTCGCGGATCTGGCGCCCGGGCGCGCGCTGGGCTGGACCGCCTACGCCGGTGGTCCCGCCTGGGTGCTCGCAGACGAGGGAGTGCCGGTCACCGGGTTCGACGCCGCGATCGACTCCTGCGTCCCGTTCGGAGCCGGGCTGTCGTCCTCGGCGGCCATCGAGGGTGCCGTCGCCGTCGCCCTCGCCGAGCTCGCCGGCCTGACGCTCGACGAGGCGCTGGCGGCCCGGCTCGCCCGGATCTGCGTGCGGGCCGAGAACGAGGTCGCGCTCGCACCGACCGGTGGCCTCGACCAGGCCGCGTCGCTGCGCGCCCACGCCGACCACGGGCTGCTCATCGACTTCGTCGACGAGTCCGTCCGGCACGTCCCGCTGGACCTGGCCGCACACGATCTGCAGCTCCTGGTGATCGACACCCGGGCGCCGCACACGCTCAACGACGGTCAGTACGCGGCCCGGCGATCGGACTGCGACCGGGCGGCGGCGCTGCTCGGCGTCCGGACGCTGCGCCAGGTCGAGGATCTGACGGACGCACTGAGCAGGCTCGACGACCCGGTGCTGGTCGCCCGGGTGCGGCACGTGGTCACCGAGATCGAGCGGGTGCGACAGGTCGTGGCGCTGCTCGCAGCCGATCGGGTGCGCGCGATCGGCCCGGTGCTCGATGCCAGCCACGCCTCGTTGCGCGACGACTACCAGGTGACCTGCCCCGAGCTCGACGTGAGCGTCGAGGCGGCGCGGTCCGCGGGTGCGCTCGGCGCCCGGATGACCGGCGGCGGGTTCGGCGGCTCGGCGATCGCCCTGGTGCCGCGCGGGCGGGTCGAGGCCGTGGCCGTCGCCGTGCAGCACGCGTTCACCGACCGCGGCTGGCGCTCGCCCGTGTTCCTGCCGGCCCCGGCCGCGGCCGGGGCCGCCCGGGTCGGCTGAGGTTGTCGCGCCGCACCGACCCCTGACGCCGGGCTAAGCCGAACGGGTGAGGACAGGACATCAGAACGCGGTGCCAGCGGGTGAAGTAGATCAACCTTCCCGGTTCTCTACCGTCGCGGACACGGACCCGGGACCTGCGGCGACGAGTGCGGACGAACCCTCGACCGAAGTCCCTCCGCCGTGCGGCCGAGGGCCACCGGGACGAGGTGCCCATCTGCGGACCTCATACCCCGCCGAAGGGCTGGCGTCCCGTCGACGTCGACCCGGAGGTCCTCGTGCCCGCCACCCCCGCCCGCCTGTCCCGCCACTGGTTCGCCGACAGGTCGGTGCGCACCCAGGTGCTCGCCGTCGCCCTCGTGGGAGCTCTCGTCGCCGTCGTCGTCGGTGCCGTCGGCCTGGTCGCACTGCGCCAGGCCGCCTCGTCCGCAGACTCCATGTACTCCGCCAACTTCACGGGGCTGGAGTACGCCGCCGTCCTGCGCCGCGCCACGCTCTCGATGCGGATGAACATCGCGAACGTCGCACTGTCCCAGGAGACCGAGACGGAGCAGAGGTACCAGGACGCCGCCGATGCCGACGAGGTAGATCTGCGGGCCACGGCCGACTCCTACGGCGCCTTCACCCTGGACGCCGAACGCCGGGCCGCGCTCACCGCATTCGTCGCCGACCTGGAGACCTTCGTCGTCATCCGCGACCAGCAGCTGCTCCCGGCCGCCTGGGCGAACCAGATCGAGCAGTACAACCGCGTGCGGGACACCGTGTCCAAGCCCGTGATCGAGGACATGATGACCCAGCTCGACATCCTCGTGAAGGCCGAGGAGTCGGAGGCCGAGGCTGCGGCAGCGCTCGCCGAGCGGCGCTACTCCACCTCGCTCATGCAGGTGCTGGCCGTGATCGCCGCCGGGGTGCTGGTGGCCATGGCGCTCGGCTGGATCGTGGCCCGCGGCGTCCTGCGGGGCGTCGCGCGGGTCCGCCTGGTGGCCGAGGCCCTCGAGCACGGCGACCTCACGCGGACGGCCGCCGTGGGCACGGCGAACGAGGTGGGCGCGACGGGGGCCGCGCTCGACCAGGCCGTCGCAGCGCTGCGGGACACGGTCCGCACCATCGACCACGAGTCGGGCGGACTCGCGGACGCCTCGGGCCAGATGTCCGCGGTCGCCCGCCAGATCGCGGCCGCGGCCACCGAGACCGCCGCCCAGGCAGGTGCCGTCTCGGCGGCCGCCGAGCAGGTCTCACGCAACGTGCAGACCGTGGCCGCCGGGTCGGAGCAGATGGGGGCGTCGATCCAGGAGATCTCGTCCAACGCCGCCAATGCCGCCAAGGTCGCCACCCAGGCGGTCGACTCGGCCATCCGGGCCAACGCCACCGTGAACCATCTCGGGGAGTCGTCCCGCGAGATCGGCGACGTCGTCCGGCTCATCACGACGATCGCCGGCCAGACCAACCTGCTGGCGCTCAACGCGACCATCGAGGCCGCCCGCGCCGGTGCCGCCGGCAAGGGGTTCGCCGTGGTGGCCGGTGAGGTCAAGGACCTCGCCCAGGAGACCGCCAAGGCCACCGGCGACATCGCCGAGCGGGTGCAGGCCATCCAGAAGGACAGCGAGGAGGCCATCACCGCGATCGACGAGATCAGCGCCGTGATCGCCTCGATCAACGACTACCAGCTCACCATCGCCTCGGCCGTCGAGCAGCAGACCTCGACCACCGGTGAGATGAACCGCTCGGTCACCGAGGCCGCCACCGGCTCGGGCGAGATCGCCTCGAACATCGCCGGGGTGGCCGCGGCCGCCGAGCAGACCACCCAGGGCGCGGTCCAGTCGGAGCAGGCCGTGGGCGAGCTGGCCCGGATGTCGGCCGAGCTCAAGGAGCTCGTCGGCCGGTTCACGCTGTAGGGCGGTCAGCCCACCCGGAACCGCTCGACGAGCAGGTCGAGGAGCCGGTCGTGGTCATCGTCGACGACGCGCCGGGCCGGGTCCTCGTCGTACCAGGCGACGATCTCGCGGGCCCCGGTCTCGAAGGGCACGGTCGCGACGAAGTCCGGCACGAGGGCCCGCAGCTTGGTGGTGTCGAACACGGCCGACCAGGTCTTGTCCCCCAGCAACGAGGCACCCCACTCCTCGTCGTAGGCAGCGATCTGGTCGGACGGGACGTGCACGATCCGGGCCTCGACCCCCGCGGCGGCCGCGAGCGCCCGGGTGATCTGGTCCCAGGTGAGCACGTCCTGGGAGGTGATCGTGAACGCCTCGCCGATCGCGCGCGGGTGTCCCAGCAGCGGGACGAACCCCCGGGCGAAGTCGGTGTGGTGGGTGAGGGTCCACAGCGACGACCCGTCACCGTGCACCACGACCTGCTTGCCGGCGCGCATCCGCTCGATCACCGTCCAGCCGCCGCTCAGCGGGATGAGCGTGCGGTCGTAGGTGTGCGACGGACGGATGATCGTCATCGGGAAGCCGCGGTCCCGGTAGGCGGCGACGAGCACGTCCTCGCAGGCGATCTTGTCCCGGCTGTACTGCCAGTACGGGTTGCGCAGCGGGGTCGACTCGGTGATCGGCAGCCGCGCGGGCGGCGTCTGGTACGCCGACGCGGAGCTGATCAGCACGTACTGCCCGGTGCGCCCCTCGAACAGCTCGACGTCACGGCGCACGTCCGCCGCCGTGAACGCCACCCAGTCGACGACGACGTCGAACTCGCGACCGCCCAGCGCCGCCCGGACGGCCGCCGGGTCCCGGATGTCCGCCACGAGCTGCTCGACCCCGTCCGGGACGGGCCGCCGCCCGGTCCCCCTGGTCAGGAGCGTGAGGTCGATGCCGCGTGCGACGGCCAGCCGCACGCTCGCCGAGCTGATGACACCCGTGCCGCCGATGAACAGGACGCGTAGCGCGGTCATGGTCCGCCTCTCCCCGCAGGTCGCCCGCCGATCGGGGGCAGGTCCATCCTCGCCCACGGCGCGGAGGCCCGCGCGACTCGCGGCCCCGGCCTAGGCTGCGCCCACCGCGGCGGCCGCCGCACCGCGGTCGCAGCCCCGACGGGAGGTCGGCGTGGACGCATCGGACGGGCACGTGCTCATCGCCTGCGACAAGTTCAAGGGCACGCTCACGGCGGCCGAGGCCACCCTCTGCATCGAGCAGGGCCTGCGGCAGGCGGCGCCCTCGGTCCGGGTGCGCTCCGTGCCGGTCGCCGACGGCGGCGACGGCACCCTCGACGCCCTGCACACCGCGGGGTTCGCGCGCGTGGCCGTCCGGGTCGCCGGCCCGACCGGCGAGCCGGTGGACACCTCCTACGTGGCCGAGGCCGGCACCGCCGTCGTCGAGCTCGCGGACGCATGCGGGCTGCAGCGGCTGCCGGCGGGCGAGCCCGCGCCGCTGACCGCCTCCAGCTACGGGCTCGGGGAGGTGGTCCGGGCGAGTCTGGACGCCGGGTACCGGCGCGTGGTGATCGGGGTGGGCGGCAGCGCCAGCAGCGACGGGGGCGCCGGCATGCTGAGCGCGTTGGGCGCCGTCCTCACCGACGCCGACGGCCACGAGCTGGCGCGCGGCGGCGGCGCGCTCGCCGAGCTCGCGCACCTCGACCTGTCGGGTCTGCACCCCGGCCTGGCCACCGCCGAGCTGGTCCTGGCGGCCGATGTGGTCAACCCGCTGCTCGGGCCCGCAGGTGCGGTCGCCGTGTACGGCCCGCAGAAGGGCGCCACCGGCCCGATCGCGGCACGGCTGGAGGCGGGACTGCGGCGGTGGGCGGCCGTGGTCGCCGAGGTCACGGGCGTCCAGGCGGCCGACCGACCCGGGGGCGGCGCGGCCGGCGGCGTCGGCTTCGGCGCCCTGACGGTGCTGGGGGCCACCGCGGAGCCGGGCATCGACCTCGTGCTCGACCTCGTCGGGTTCGGCGACCTGCTGGTGGGCGCGCGGCTGGTGATCACCGGGGAGGGCGCCCTCGACGTCCAGACGCTGGCCGGCAAGACGCCCGTCGGGGTGGCCCGCGCCGCAGCGGGGGTCCCCACCCTCGCCGTGTGCGGTCGGAACGAGCTGACTGTCGACCAGGCCCGCGGGGCCGGGTTCGCCCAGGTCTACGCGCTCACCGATCTGGAACCGGACAGTGCGCGGTGCCGGCGCGAAGCGGGCCCGCTGCTGCGCAGGCTCAGCGCCGTCGTCGCGGGGTCGTGGCTGACCGACGCCCCGCAGGCGGCACGACGTGCGCGGTGACGGGCACCGTCGGCCCGTCCCGGCGGATCAGAGCCGTTCGAGCCGGGGGCTGTCGAAGGCGACGCGACGGAGCTGACCACCGAAGTCGACGATGACGGCGTGCGGGCCGTCGGCCTTGACCGCACGGCCCAGGCCCCAACGGTCATGGGACACGCGGTCGCCGACAGCGACCGGCGGGAACTTGGCGGCCTGCTCGTCCCGCGACTTGTTGAACGGGCTGGACGCCAGGTGGCTCGGGCGGCTGGAGCGGGTGGTGGACACGCGGTTTCTCCTCAGCCAGGCCCTGGACGGAAGGCTTGGGACTTCTCAGGATACGCGTCGACAGCGGGGGCGGCGCTCCCCGATCACCGCGAACCTGTCGATCCGTCGTCCGACCCGGCGGCGGACGACGGGTCGAAGCTGATCCGCGCGGCCGCCTGGATCACCCGGTCGGAGCGGGTGCGCTCAACGGCCTGCCGGGCCCCGGCCTCGGCCGCACGCCGGTCCTGGGCGGCGAGCAGGTCCTGGTCGAGCTCGAGGAGCATCTCGCCGATCGCGGCGGCCAGGCCGTCCTCCAGCCGACGCAACGTCGTGTTCTGGATGAGGAGCCGACGGTCCTCGACCACCAGGGCGAGCGAGGCGTCGGCCCCGGTGCGCTCGACCAGGCGCCGCGCCACAGCGGGGTCCTCGATCCGCAGCCGCTCCTCATGCGTCACCTGCCGGGAGAAGACCGCCGGCACGGTGTACGCCGCGGGTTCGGTGATCGTCCCGAGGTCGGCCGGCAGGCCGGAGGCCAGGACGGACAGGAGGCGCAGACCTCGCCGGTCATCGGCGCCCGTCGGTGGGGCGAGCGGGGACGAGGCGGGTGAGGCGGTGGGCTGGGAGGTGGTCGACACGATGGTCATCGCCGTTCTGCGGGGTCGAGTGGCGGGTGCGCGCCGGGCCGGCGGCACCCTGCGGGGTCACGGGGTGCTGGTCCCGGCCCGGCCGTACCGGTCGTCGAGCCGTACGACGTCCTCGTTCCAGCCCGGTGGCGCGCTGGACACCTCGGCGATCACCAGGTCCTCCGTCGCCGTGAGGCGGTGCAGCACCGTCGCCGGGATGTGCACGCTGTCCCCGAC
>JAHIJU010000397.1 GCA_018898235.1 Actinomycetota bacterium
CCGCCCTGGTGGCCGACGAGCGTCGCATCGCCGAGGAGATCGCCCGCAACGAGGGCAAGCCTGAGCAGGCGCTGCCGAAGATCGTCGAAGGTCGGGTCAACGGGTTCTTCAAGGAGAACGTGCTGCTCGAGCAGGCCTTCGCGCGCGACCCGAAGAAGTCGGTCGGGCAGGTGGTCGCCGAAGCCGGCGGTACCGTCACTGCCTTCGCCCGCTTCCGGGTCGGGGCCTGACACCGATGACGCGGTCACCGTCGCCGACAGATGCCCGTCGGGTGCTGCTCAAGCTCTCGGGGGAGTCGTTCGGCGGCGGTGACGTCGGCCTCTCGGTGGAGGTCGTCAAGCGGATCGCCGGGGAGATCGCCGTGGCGGTCAGATCTGGGATCCAGGTCGCGATCGTCGTCGGCGGTGGCAACTTCTTCCGCGGTGCCGAGCTCTCCAAGGCGGGGATGGACCGGGCCCGCGCGGACTACATGGGCATGCTCGGCACCGTGATGAACTGTCTGGCCCTGCAGGACTTCCTGGAGCAGGCCGACGTGAGCACCCGGGTGCAGACCGCCATCGCCATGGGTCAGGTCGCCGAGCAGTACATCCCGCTGCGGGCGATCCGGCACCTGGAGAAGGGCCGCGTCGTGATCTTCGGCGCCGGGGCCGGGATGCCCTACTTCTCGACGGACACCGTGAGCGTCCAGCGGGCGCTGGAGGTGCACTGCGATGAGGTGCTGATGGGCAAGAACGGTGTCGACGGCGTCTACACCGCCGACCCCCGCACCGACCCGACCGCCCGTCGCCTCGACCACCTGACCTACACCCGGGCGCTCGTCGACGGGCTGGCGGTCATGGACGCGACCGCGTTGTCCATGTGCCGGGACAACGACGTGCAGATGCGCGTGTTCGGTCTGGAGGCGCCCGGCAACGTCACCCGCGCTCTGCAGGGTGAGAAGATCGGCACCTTGGTGACGACCGCGTGAGCGCCGCCGCCGAGCGTTCACCTTCAGCCATCGACAAGGAGCAGCGGTGATCGACGAGACCCTCTTCGAGGCCGAGGAGAAGATGGACAAGGCCGTCGAGGTCGCCAAGGAGGACTTCGCGGCGATCCGCACGGGCCGGGCGAACGCAGCGATGTTCGCCAAGGTGTTCGTCGACTACTACGGCAGCCCGACCGCTCTGCAGCAGCTGGCCTCGTTCAACGTCGTCGAGGCGCGCACGGTGCTGATCTCGCCGTTCGACCGTTCGTCCCTCCCGGCGATCGAGAAGGCGCTGCGCAACTCCGACCTGGGCGTCAACCCGACCAGCGACGGTCAGGTGATCCGCGTGGTGCTGCCGGCGCTCACCGAGGAGCGCCGCCGGGACTACGTCAAGCTCGCCCGCACGAAGGCCGAGGACGCCCGCATCTCGGTGCGTTCGGTCCGCCGTCACGCCAAGGACGTGCTCGACCGCCTGGTCAAGGACGGCGACTCCGGCGAGGACGAGGTCAACCGCGCCGAGAAGGAGCTGGACGTACTCACGAGGAAGCACACCGAGCTCGTCGACCACCTGCTCGCCAGCAAGGAGAGCGAGCTGCTCGAGGTCTGATGTCGGAGCTCGCCGCCCCCCGCACACCGCAGGCCGGACGCGACCTGCCGGTCGCCCTCGCCGTCGGTCTTGGCCTGGTCGTGCTCGTCATCGCCTCGTTGTTCATCCGCAAGGAGGCGTTCGCGGTGGTCGCGCTGGCGGCCGTCGGGATCGCGCTCTGGGAGCTGGCGCAGGCGCTCACCCGGCGTTCGATCCACCTGCCGCTGCTCCCGCTCCTGGTCGGTTCGGTCGGCATCGTGGTCTCGGCCTACACCGCCGGCGCCGAGGCGCTGTTCGTCGCCTTCCTGCTCACCGTGGGGGGCGCCGTGGTGTGGCGGGTCCTCGACGGCAGCGGGGTCCCGGCGCTGCGGGATGCGACTGCCGCGGTCTTCGCGGCGGCCTACCTGCCGTTCCTTGCCGGCTTCGCGATGCTCATGCTGGCCGCCCCGGACGGACCGGTCCGGGTGCTGCTGTTCATCCTGCTCGCCGTTGCCTCCGACACCGGGGGCTACGCCGTCGGGACGCTGCTCGGCCGGCACCCGATGGCGCCGTCGGTCAGCCCGAAGAAGTCCTGGGAGGGACTCGCCGGCTCCCTGGTCCTGGCGTGTGTGGTCGGTGTGGTGGGTGTGCAGTGGGGACTCGACGGCGATCCGGTGGTCGGGGTGTTCCTGGGACTGGCGGTGGTGAGCACCGCAACGCTCGGCGATCTGGCGGAGTCGATGCTCAAACGCGATCTGGAGCTGAAGGACATGGGTGAGCTGCTCCCGGGTCATGGTGGTGTGCTCGACCGGCTGGACTCGCTGCTGCTGTCCGCGCCCGCGGTCTACCTGATCCTCGCCGTCCTCGAGGCGCCGCACCCATGAGCGAACCCGTCGCCCTCGACCTGTCGACGCGGTCCGCCGGTGCGCGCGGCAAACCGCCGCGACACTTCGCCGATCTCGCGCCGGCGGACCGCGCGAAGGCGGTCACGGACCTGGGACAGCCGGCCTTCCGCGCCCGTCAGCTCGCGACCCACTACTACGGCCATCTGACGAACGACCCCGAGCTGATGACGGATCTGCCGGCCGAGGGGCGTGCGGAGCTCATCGGCTCGTTGCTGCCGCCGCTGCTGACCGAGTCGAAGCGGCTGACGGCGGACCGCGGCACCACGGTCAAGACCCTCTGGCATCTGTTCGACGGGGCCCGGGTCGAGTCGGTGCTCATGCGCTACCCGCGACGTACCACGCTCTGCGTCTCCAGCCAGGCCGGCTGTGGCCTGGCCTGCGCGTTCTGCGCGACCGGTCGCCTCGGGCTGACTCGCAACCTGTCGACCGCCGAGATCCTCGACCAGGTCCGGGCGGCGGGCCGCATGCTCGCCGACGGTGAGCTGCCCGGCGGCCCGACCCGGCTGTCGAACGTCGTGTTCATGGGGATGGGCGAGCCGCTGGCGAACTACGCCCGGGTGATGGCCGCCGTGCGGACCTTGGTCGCGCCGGTGCCCGACGGGTTCGGGATGTCGGCCCGCAACGTGACCGTCTCGACGGTCGGCCTGGCTCCCGCGATCGACAAGCTCGCCGATGAGGGAATCCCGGTGACCCTCGCGGTGTCGCTCCACGCGCCCGACGACGAGCTTCGTGGTGAGCTGGTCCCGGTCAACACGCGGTGGTCGGTCGCGCAGGTCCTCGACTCGGCGCGCCGCTACTTCGAGCTCACCGGGCGCCGGGTGTCGATCGAGTACGCGCTGATGCGCGACGTCAACGATCAGGCGTGGCGGGCGGACCTGCTCGGCGAGCTGCTCAACGCGCGCGGCCGCGGTTGGGTGCACGCGAACCCGATCCCGCTCAACCCGGTGCCGGGTTCGCGGTGGACGGCGAGCGAGCGTTCGGTCGAGGCCGAGTTCGTGGCACGCTTGCGGGCGCACGGAATCCCGACGACGGTCCGGGACACCCGGGGGAGCGAGATCGACGGCGCATGCGGTCAGCTCGCAGGACAG
>JAHIJU010000398.1 GCA_018898235.1 Actinomycetota bacterium
CGCGGCGGCGCCCTGGGACGGCCCTGCCGTCTGGGTGCACGGTGACCCCCACCCCGCCAACCTGCTGGTCCACGACGGCCGGCTCGCCGCCCTGCTCGACTTCGGGGACCTCAGCGCAGGCGACCCCGCCTGTGACCTGGCCACCTGCTGGCTGACCTTCGACGCCGCCGGGCGTGCCGAGTTCCGGTCCGCCCTGCCCGCCGTCGACCTCGACACCTGGCGGCGGGCAGCCGCCTGGGCCGCGGCCATGATCTCGGCGCTGCGCCGGCACCCGCAGGACTACCCCCTGCTGGACGCGATCGGGCGGCACGCCACCGCCGCGCTGGCCACGGACCCGCCCGGCTGACCTGACCGGTCGCCCCGCACCGCCGGCCGAGGTCGTCACCCGGGCGGCTCCCCGCTAGCCTCCCCGCGTGACCCTCACAGCTCCCCCGCCCGCCACCTCGGGCCGCGGCCCGGCCCGCGGTGCCACCCGCGTCGGCGGTGCCTCGAGTCTGACGGTCCTGGTCTGGATCGGTTTCGCCCTGCTCGCTGCCGTCACCGGCACGCTCACCCTGCTCACGATCACGCTCAGCACCGGCGCCGGCGCGGTCGGCATCGGTGCCGCGCTCGCGCTCGTGCCGGTGATACCGGTCGTGGCGTTCTACCTGTGGCTGGACCGGTGGGAACGCGAGCCGCCGTCGTTGCTCGCGTTCGCGCTCATCTGGGGCGCCGCCGTCGCGACGTTCGGAGCACTCCTGGTGAACACCGCAGCCGATCTGCTGCTGATCGGCTCGGGGCGCGAGCCTGCCCTGGTCTCGGTGCTCGTGGCGCCGCTCGTCGAGGAGCTGTTCAAGGGACTCGCCGTCCTGCTCGTGTTCCTGCTGCGCCGCCAGGAGTTCGACGGCGTCGTCGACGGGCTGGTGTACGCGGGGATGGTCGGCATCGGCTTCGCCTTCGTCGAGAACATCCTGTACCTGGGCACGGCACTCGCCGAGGACGGGGGCCAGGGCCTCGCGGCCACCTTCGTCCTGCGGTGCGTGTTCTCGCCGTTCGCCCATCCGCTGTTCACCTCGGCCACCGGGGTGGGCATCGGCCTGGCGGCCCGGACCCGACGACCCTGGGTCCGCGTCGTCGCCCCGCCCACCGGCTACCTGGTGGCCGTCGGCCTGCACTCCCTGTGGAACTACTCGGCGTCCTTCGGATCGTCCTTCGTCGCGCTGTACGTCCTTGTCCAGGTGCCGATCTTCGCGGGGTTCGTCGTCCTCGCGCTGATCAGCCGCCGACGGGAGGCCCGGCTGATCTCGACGCACATGGCCGGGTACGCGGCCGCCGGCTGGATAGCGCAGGCGGACGCCACGATGCTGGGCTCGATGCGGGTCCGCCGCGCCGCGCGGCGCTGGGCGCGGCAGGTCGCCGGCCCCGAGGGCGCCCGACAGATGCGCCGGTTCCAGTCGCTGGCTGCCGAGCTCGCCTTCCTGCGGGAGCGGATGGTGCGCGGCACCGCCGGACCGACGGCTGCGGCGCAGGAGTACGCCGGCCTCGTCGGCCTTGCGCAGCTGCGCGCCACCCTGCCGCCACCGGCCGCCTGCTGACCCAGGGCGCTGGGACCGGGTCCACAGACCAGGTCCCAGCGCCCCGCGGACTCCCCGACAGCGCAGAGCGTCCGGACGTCCGCGCGCCGGGGCGCGCCGACGGTCAGGCGACGAGCGAGCGCAGCACGTACTGCAGGATGCCGCCGTTGCGGTAGTAGTCCGCCTCGCCGGGCGTGTCGATCCGCACCACGGCGTCGAAGGTGACGACCGAGCCGTCCGCCTTCGTGGCCGTGACCGTGACCGTGCGCGGTGTGGTCCCGGCGTTGAGCTCCGTGACGCCCGCGATGTCGAAGGTCTCGGTGCCGTCCAGGCCCAGCGTCCCGGCGTTCTGGCCGGCGGGGTACTGCAGCGGCAGCACGCCCATCCCGATGAGGTTCGACCGGTGGATCCGCTCGAACGACTCGGTGATCACCGCCCGGACCCCCAGCAACGAGGTGCCCTTGGCCGCCCAGTCGCGCGACGAGCCGGAGCCGTACTCCTTGCCGCCGAGCACCACCAACGGGACACCCGCGGCCTGGTACGCGACCGACGCGTCGTAGATCGTCGTCTGCTCACCCGTCAGGAAGTTGACGGTGAACCCACCCTCGACGCCCGGCACGAGCTGGTTGCGCAGCCGGATGTTCGCGAACGTGCCGCGGATCATCACCTCGTGGTTGCCGCGCCGCGAGCCGTAGGAGTTGAAGTCCTTGCGGTCGATGCCGTGCGCGGCCAGGTACAGCCCCGCGGGGCTGTCCGCCTTGATCGACCCGGCCGGGCTGATGTGGTCGGTGGTGACCGAGTCGCCCAGTGCGGCCAGCACCCGCGCGCCGGTGATGTCGGCCACGGGAGCCGGCGTCGCAGGCATCCCGTCGAAGTACGGGGGCTTGCGCACGTAGGTCGACTCGTCGTCCCAGGCGAAGGTCGCACCCTCCGGCGTGGACAGGGCACGCCACCGCTCGTCCCCGGCGAACACGTCCGCGTAGTCGTGGGTGAACATCTCCCGGTCGATCGACGAGTCGATCGTCGCCTGCACCTCGGCGGCCGACGGCCAGATGTCCCGCAGGAACACGGGCTGCCCGGCCTCGTCCCGGCCCAGCGGCTCGGACTCGAAGTCGAAGTCCATCGTGCCGGCCAGCGCGTAGGCGATGACCAGCGGCGGGCTGGCCAGGTAGTTCATCTTGACGTCAGGGTTGATCCGGCCCTCGAAGTTCCGGTTGCCCGACAGCACCGCCGCGATGGCCAGGTCGTGCTCGTTGACGGCGGCCGAGACCTTCTCGTCGAGCGGGCCCGAGTTTCCGATGCAGGTCGCGCAGCCGTAGCCGACCAGGTGGAAGCCGAGCTTCTCCAGGGACGGCCACAGACCGGCCTTCTCGTAGTAGTTCGTGACCACCTGCGAGCCCGGTGCCATCGAGGTCTTGACCCACGGCTTGGCGGTCAGCCCCTTCTCGACGGCCTTCCTGGCGAGCAGCCCCGCGGCCAGCATCACCGAGGGGTTCGAGGTGTTGGTGCACGAGGTGATCGAGGCGATCGCCACCGCGCCGTGGAACAGCTCGAACTGCCGGCCGGTGGAGTCGGTCACCGGGAAGGTGATCGGGTGCGCGGGACCGACCGCCGGTGAGTCGGACGCCGGGAACGACTCCCTCTCGGACTCGTCGACGCCGTTGAGCGTCGGGGCGTAGGTCGGCAGGTCGCGGGCGAACTGCTCCTTGGCCCGGGACAGCTCGATCCGGTCCTGCGGGCGCTTCGGCCCGGCGATCGACGGGACGACGGTCGACAGGTCCAGCTCGAGGTACTCGGAGTACACCGGCTCGGTGTAGCCGGCCGCGGTCGGGTCCAGCCACAGACCCTGCTCACGGGCGTAGGCCTCGACCAGGGCCACCTGATCGTCCGAGCGACCCGTGAGCCGCAGGTAGTCCAGCGTCCCTGGGTCGATCGGGAAGATCGCGCAGGTCGAGCCGAACTCGGGGCTCATGTTGCCGATCGTCGCGCGGTTGGCCAACGGCACGGCCGCGACCCCCGCCCCGTAGAACTCGACGAACTTGCCGACCACACCGTGCTTGCGCAGCATCTGGGTGATCGTGAGCACGACATCGGTCGCGGTGACCCCGGCCGGGATCGCGCCGAGGAGCTTGAAGCCCACCACGCGCGGGATGAGCATCGACACCGGCTGGCCGAGCATGGCCGCCTCGGCCTCGATGCCGCCGACGCCCCAGCCCAGCACACCCAGGCCGTTGACCATGGTGGTGTGCGAGTCGGTGCCCACGCAGGTGTCCGGGTAGGCGCGCAGCACACCGTCGACCGGGCGGGTCATGACGACCCGGGCCAGGTACTCGATGTTGACCTGGTGCACGATGCCGGTGCCCGGCGGGACCACCTTGAAGTCGTCGAACGCCGTCTGGCCCCAGCGCAGGAACTGGTAGCGCTCACGGTTGCGCTGGTACTCCAGCTCGACGTTGCGCTCGAACGCATCGGCGCGCCCGGCCACGTCGATCTGCACCGAGTGGTCGATGACCATCTCGGCCGGTGACAGCGGGTTGATCTGGGACGGGTCGCCCCCCAGGCCGACGACGGCCTCGCGCATGGTCGCCAGGTCGACGACGCACGGCACGCCGGTGAAGTCCTGCATGATCACCCGCGCAGGGGTGAACTGGATCTCCGTGTCCGGCTGGGCGTCGGGGTCCCACGCAGCCAGGGCCCGCACGTGGTCGGCCGTGATGTTGGCGCCGTCCTCCGTCCGCAGCAGGTTCTCCGCGAGGATCTTGAGGCTGTACGGCAGTCGCTCCAGGCCGGGGACGGCCGCGAGCCGGTACACCTCGTAGTCGGTGCCGCCGACCTGAAGCGTTCCGCGCGACCCGAAGCTGTCGAGGTTGCTCACCGAGGGTTCTCCTTCGCACCAGGGTTTATCTCGACGTCAAGATATCACCGGTCGGGCTGCGCCCAACGTCGAACACGCACCCGGTCTGCCGCTGGCGACCTCAGTGCTCCGCAGCGCCCGGCCGCGACTCCTCGGCGGCCTTGCGCTCGGCCTCGACCAGTCGTTCGTGGCTGCGAGGGTCGTAGTCCGGGGTCCCCTGCTTGTTCAGCTCGGCGGCCACCGCGCGCTTGGCTGCCGCCAACCTGCTGGTCCGGTCCTCGGACATGTCTGCCTCCTTGTTGAGCCACCTGGACAACGCCCACGGTAGGCGCGGCACAGCCCGACCGCGAGGCCACGGACGGCCGATCAGCCGTCCGACCGGCCGGACCGCGTCAGGACGGCGACCGCCTCCAGGTGGTGGGTCATCGGGAACAGGTCGAGGCCGTGCAGCCGCTCCATCACGTAGCCGCCTGCGGCGAACAGTGCGACGTCCCTCGCCAGGGCGGCCGGGTCGCAGGCCACGTAGACCACCCGCTCCGGCGCGAGAGCCGCCACATCGGCCACGACGGTGCGCCCTGCACCTGTGCGCGGCGGGTCGAGCACCACGACGTCGGCGTGCACCACCTCGTCGCTGGTGCGCAGCACACGGCCGACATCCCCGTGAACCAGCCGCACGTGCGGGGCGTCGTGCGCGTTGCGCCGGGCGTCCCGCACGGCGCGTTCATCACCCTCGACGGCCACCACCGCGCCGTCCGGCCCCACGGCACCCGCCAGCGGCACCGTGAAGAGCCCCGCACCCGAGTACAGGTCCGCAACCGTGGCCCCCGCGACGTCGCCGACCCCGGCGAGCACCTCCTCGACGAGCACGGCCGGCGCGCTGCGGTGCGCCTGCCAGAATCCGTCGGCAGCCACGCGGTAGGTGTGCGGCCCGACCTGCTCTCGCACCGACCGGGTCGCGGTCGCCCGGCGGTCCACCCGATCGTGCGCGAGGTCCCAGGGCTCACCCTCGACCAGCACCACGGCGTGGTCGCCGGAGGCGGGCGCCGCGACCTCGATGCGGGCGCCGGCCGGCCAGCTCCGCTCGAACAGGTCGAGCGCGGCGATCTGCTCGGTCGCCAGGGGCATCGACGTCAGGGCGTGCACGTCGTGGCTGTGCCACACCCGCATCCCCGCCCGGCCGTCGTCGTCGGCCACGAGGTCCACCCGGGTCCGCCAGGCGAGGCCACCGCGTTCGAGGTCGCCCGGCGCGGCCAGCACCGTGACCTCGCGGTCGTCGTGGGCGAGCCTGCGCAGCTGCTCGGCGAGGACGGCGGCCTTCCACACCCGCTGGGCGGCCGGGGCCACGTGGCCGAGCTCGCCACCGCCGACCCCGCCCGGACCTGCCTGCGGCCATGGTGAGTCCACCCGGTCGGCCGAGGCCTCGAGGACCTCGACCGCATCGGCACGCCAGAACTTCGCATCCGGTGCGGCGTGCGTCAGACGGGCGCGCACCCGCTCACCGGGCAACGTGTGCCGGACGAACACGACCCGGCCGTCGAGCCGCGCGACGCAGTGCCCCCCGTGGGCCACCGGGCCGATGGTGAGCTCGACCAGCTCCTCGCCGCTCATGCGTCGCCGTCGGTCGTCGGGTCGGACGCCGAGGTCAGGCCGCGTCGGGCCTCGCCCGCCACCGGTCGCCCGTCGAGCTGCTCGGCCGCCGCATGCGCCCGCGCCGAGGCGTCCAGCTGCCACGGGACCGAGGCCACGATCACTCCGCGCATGAACAGCAGACGACTCTTGAGCCGGATCGCGCTCTGGTTGTGCAGCAGCGCCTCCCACCAGTGCCCGACGACGTACTCCGGGACGTACACGACGACGAGGTCACGGGGGCTCTCTCTGCGGATGGAACGAACATAGGTGAGCACCGGCCGGGTGATCTCGCGGAACGGGGAGTCGAGGACCTTGAGCGGCACGGGCAGGTCCATGGACTCCCACTGCTCACGCAGCGCCACCACGTCCTCGGGGTCCACCCCGACCGTGACGGCCTCGAGGACCGAGGGCCGCGAGGCCCGCGCGTAGGCCAGAGCGCGCATCGTAGGCCGGTGCAGGTGCGAGACCAGCACGATGGCGTGCACGCGGCTCGGCAGCGCGCGGGCGGACGGCGCATCGGCGTCCAGCGCCAGCTCCTTGCGCACCCGGTCGTAGTGCCGGTGGATGCCGTTCATCAGCGTGAACACCGCAACCATCGCCAGGATCGCGATCCAGGCACCCAGCAGGAACTTGGTGACGATGACGACCACCAGGACGGTCGCGGTCATCGCGAAGCCCACCGCGTTGATCACGCGGGACCGCTTCATCCGCGCGCGCACCGCCCGATCGGGTTCGGTACGCAGGTGCCGGCCCCAGTGCCGCAGCATGCCGAGCTGCGACAGCGAGAAGGAGACGAACACCCCGACGGTGTAGAGCGGGATGAGCAGCGTGACATCGGCGTTGAACGCCCAGATGAGCACCGCCGCACCGCCGGCCAGCGTGACGATGCCGTTGGACAGCGCCAGGCGGTCGCCCCGGGTGTGCAGCTGGCGGGGCATCCAGCCGTCCCGCGCCAGGATCGATCCGAGCACCGGGAACCCGTTGAACGCCGTGTTGGCCGCGAGCACCAGGATCAGCCCGGTCACCGCGGCGACCAGGTGGAACGCCCACGGGAACCCGGAGAAGATGGCCTCGGAGAGCTGGCTGATCACCGGCGCCTGGACGTAGGTGTCACCGACCGGCACCCCGTTGCGCAGCAGCTGCGTGGCGGGGTCCTCGACGTAGTGCACGCCCGCCGCGCGGGCCAGGAACAGGATCGACAGCACGAGCGTCGAGCTGATCAGGCCGAGCAGCAGCAGGGTCGTCGCGGCGTTCTTGCTCTTCGGCTTCTTGAACGCGGGGACGCCGTTGCTGATGGCCTCGACCCCGGTGAGAGCGGTCGACCCGGAGGCGAACGCCCGCAGCACGAGGAACGCCCCCGCCATCCCCGCCAACCCGCTCTCGTAGCCGAGCGTCGGAGCCAGGGTGAGGTCCGAGGACACGGCCTGCGGCAGCGAGCCGCTCGCCCAGCGCGCCAGGCCCACGGCAGCCATCACCCCGATCGTGGCCATGTAGAGGTAGACCGGCACCGCGAACGCCGTCCCCGACTCCCGGACGCCGCGCAGGTTGAGCAGCATCAGGACCAGCACGATGACCAGGCCGAGCTGGACCTCGTGGCCGCGCAGCTCGGGGATGGCCGCGGAGGCGTACCGGGCACCGGCCGAGACCGACACCGCGACGGTGAGCACGTAGTCGACGAGCAGTGCGGAGGCCACCGTCAGGCCCGCACGCGGGCCGAGGTTGACCGTCGCGACCTCGTAGTCACCCCCGCCCGAGGGGTACGCGTGCACGTTCTGCCGGTACGAGGCGATGACGGTGGCCATCACCACGACCACGGCCAGGCCCACCCAGGGCGACAGCATGGTCGCCGCCAGACCCGCGGCGGCCAGCGTCAGCAGGATCTCGTCGGGGGCGTAGGCGACCGACGACAGTGCGTCGGAGGCGAACACCGGGAGCGCGATCCGCTTGGGCAGCAGCGTGTGGCCCATCCGGTCGCTTCGGACGGGGCGCCCGAGGAGCAGGCGCTTGGCGGCTTCAGCGAGATCGGACACGAGGTCTGATGGTAGGGCCGCGGCGCGGGCGCAGCGCCCGGCATCCGTCCCGACCCGCGAGGAGGTAGCCTCACCGCTCGTGCACTTCGTCATCATGGGTTGCGGGCGCGTCGGCGCCGCACTGGCCCTCTCCCTCGAGGAGCGGGGCCACTCGGTGGCGGTCGTCGACCAGAACGCCGAGTCCTTCCGCAGGCTGCCCCCGTCGTTCGAGGGCAACAAGGTGACCGGTCTGGGCTTCGACCGTGACACCCTCACCAGCGCCGGGATCGACGACGCCTACGGGTTCGCCGCAGTGGCCGACGGCGACAACTCCAACATCTTGGCCGCCCGCGTGGTGCGCGAGACCTTCGGGGTCGACAACGTGGTCGCCCGCATCTACGACCCGCACCGCGCCGAGGTGTACCAACGCCTGGGCATCCCGACCGTCGCGACCGTGCGCTGGACCACCGACCAGGTGCTGCGTCGCCTGCTGCCGATGGGCGCGACCGACGAGTACCGCGACGCCTCGGGTCAGATCGCCCTGGCCCAGGTCGATGTCAACCCGGCCTGGACCGGCCTTCCGGTACGCCACCTGGAGGACGCCAGCGGCGCGCGCGTCGCCTACATCACCCGCTACGGGGACGGCGTGCTGCCGACCTCGTCGACCGTCCTGCAGGAGAACGACGTGGTCCATGTGCTGCTGCGGGTCGAGGACACCCCGGCCGTCGAGCGGGTCCTCACCGGACTGCCGCCGGTGAGCTCATGAGGGTGATCATCGCCGGGGCCGGTTCGGTCGGGCGGTCCATCGCACGTGAGCTGCTGCTGCACGGCCACGAGGTGACGGTCGTCGACCGGCAGCCGTCGGCCATGCGCGTCGCCCAGGTGGCCGACGCCGAGTGGGTGCTCGCCGATGCGTGCGAGCTGCCCGCACTGCGCCAGATCCGCGCCGACGAGTGCGATGTCATGGTCGCCGCGACCGGGGACGACAAGGCGAACCTGGTGATCTCACTGCTCGCCAAGACCGAGTTCGGAGTCCCGCGCACCGTCGCC
>JAHIJU010000399.1 GCA_018898235.1 Actinomycetota bacterium
CGCCACGTCTCCTCCCATCCGGACTTTCACCGTCGGTCCTGGAGTTCCACCAGGTCAACCGCTCGATCCCTTGCGGGACCTCACGGGTCGCGGACTGTCACCGCCGGCTCGGACTTTCACCGACCCCGGAGTACGTGTTGCATCGTTCGACGACCATCATGCCACCACCGGGCGGGTGGTTGCGGACCTGTGGTCCCGTGCCTCACACCTCGTACGGCGCGTCCCCCAGCAGCCGCAACCGGGCGATGGCATCGGCCGGGTCCGCCTCGCCGTAGACGGCCGAGCCGGCGACGAAGACGTTCGCCCCCGCGCGCGCGATCCGCGCGATGGTCGAGGCCGAGACGCCGCCGTCGACCTGGATGTCCACCGTCGCACCGGCCGCCGTCACGGCCGCACGGAGGCGGCGCACCTTGGCGAGCATCCCGTCGATGAACGCCTGACCCCCGAAACCCGGGTCGACGGTCATCACCAGCACCATGTCGATCTCGCCCAGCAGGTCGTAGAGCGGCTCGACGGGTGTCGCGGGGCGGACCGCGACAGCGGCCCGGACACCCGCCGAACGCAGCTCACGTGCCAGCCGGACGGGGGCCTGGGCGGCCTCGGCGTGGAAGGTGACGGAGGCCGCACCGGCGTCGGCGTAGGCGGGTGCCCACCGGTCGGCATCCTCGATCATCAGGTGCACGTCCAGCGGCATGGCGCTGACCTGCGCGATCCGGCGCACCACCGGCAGGCCGAGCGTGAGGTTCGGTACGAAGTGGTTGTCCATCACGTCCACGTGCACGGCGTCGGCCCCGGCGATCCGCCCCAGCTCCCGCTCGAGGTTCGCGAAGTCGGCCGACAGGATGCTCGGGTTGATCTGGACGCCCATGGCCGGTGAGCCTAGCGGTCAGCTTGTCCGTCGCAGCAGAGCCAGGAACATGGCATCCGTCCCGTGCACGTGCGGCCACAGCTGCACGTCCCCCGGGCCCTCCCCCAGGTCGATGCCCGCACCGCCCGTGACCGCACGGACCACGGCGCGGGCATCGAGACGTTCGACGTCGAGACCGGTCTTCGCGGCGGCACGGAGCACGTCGTCGACCACGAGCCGGGTCTCCGCCAGGTGTGGCGAGCACGTGACGTACGCCACGACGCCGCCGGGGCGCACCGCCGCCAGCGCGGAGGTGAGCAGGCCCCGCTGCAGATCGCCGAGGGTCGCGAGGTCGCCGGGCTGGCGGCGCCAACGGGCCTCCGGACGTCGGCGCAGCGCACCCAGGCCCGTGCACGGCGCATCGACGAGCACCCGGTCGTACTGCTGGGCCTGCGCCTCGCCCAGGGCCCGGCCGTCCCCCGTCCGGACCTGCACCACACCGGTCGGCACGGCTCGGACGGCCTGCTCCACCAGCCCGGCGCGGTGCGGCGCGACCTCGTTGGCCACCAGCCGGGCACCGCGCAGCGCCGCCGTGGCGCCCAGCAGCGCCGCCTTGCCGCCGGGTCCGGCGCACAGATCGAGCCACGAGCTGTCGGCGCCCTCGATCGGCGCACCGGCCAGCGCCAACGCCACGAGCTGGCTGCCCTCGTCCTGGACACCGGCCAGGCCCGCGCGGACCGCGGCCAGGGCGCCGGGATCACCCGTCGGGAGCAGGACCGCCGTGGGTGCGAACCGGCCGACGCTGCCGTGCGCCTGAGCCGCCAGCTCGGCCGGTTCGACGAGCCCGGGCCGGGCCACGAGGGTGACCTTCGGCGCCTCGTCATCGGCCGCGAGCAGGGCGCTCAGGTCGTCACCAGGACGGCCCTGGGCGACGAGAGCCTGGCGCAGCGCACGCACGATCCACGCGGGGTGGCTCCAGACGGCCGCGAGGACAGCCGTCTCGTCCTGACCGGAGGTCTGCTCCAGGCGGGACCGCCAGGTGGGCCAGTCGTCGGCGGCGACCTTGCGCAGCACGGCGTTCACCAGCTGGGCCGATCCGGTCCCCGCCTGCTCCCGGGCCAGTGCGACGGTCTGCGAGACGCCGGCGTGTGCCGGGACCCGCATGCCCAGCAGCTGATGGCAGCCGAGCCGCAGCAGGTCGAGCACGGCCGGATCGAGCTGGTCGAGCGGCCGGTCGACGACGAGGGCGAGCACGGCGTCGTACCTGCCGCGCAGCCGCAGTGTGCCGTAGGCGAGCTCGGTGGCGAAGGCCGCGTCCCGACCGGTGATCGAGCGACGGGCGAGCAGCCCGGGCAGGACCAGGTTGGCGTAGGCGTCCGAGCCCTCGACCTGGCGCAGGGTGTCGAAGGCCGCGCTCCGTGCCGGGTCACCGGACCTGGCCCGCTGCGCCGGTGTGCTCCTGGTCCGCTCGTCGCGACCGGAAGCGCGTGCGGCGCCCCGCTGCCGGCCGCGCGCGTCGCGGCGATCGTCGGGGGTCATGCGACGACCCCGAGGACCGCGTCGTCGCCGAGCCGGGCGCCGCGGGCCCAGTCGGCGGCCGCCATCGGGCGACGCCCCGCCGGGGTGACGGTGCCGAGGACCACCGGGAACCCACCCGTACCGACCAGGACCTCGCGCCGCCCGACCCGGACGTGCCCGGCGGCCAACGGCTCCGCCTCGGGGGCCGGACGGACCGGGCCGAGGCCCAGCCGCGCACCGTGCACGGTGGTCCAGGCGCCGGGCGCCGGTGTGCACGCCCGGATCCTGCGGTCCACCAGGTGCGCCGGGTGCTCCCAGCGGACCCGGCCGTCGTCGGTGGTGAGCTTCGGTGCGTACGACACTCCGTCGGCGGGCTGCGGGACGGCCGCGAGGATCCCGTCCTCGAGCGCGTCGAGGGTCCTGACCAGGAGCTGCGACCCGATGCCCGCGAGTCGGTCGAGCAGGTCGCCCGTGGTGTCCTGGGCGCCGATCGGTTCGGTGACCGTCCCGAACACCGGCCCGGTGTCCAGACCCGCCTCGATCCGGAAGGTGCTCGCGCCGGTCACCTCGTCGCCGGCCAGGACCGCGTGCTGCACCGGAGCGGCGCCGCGCCAGGCGGGGAGCACCGAGAAGTGCAGGTTCACCCAGCCGTGGGTGGGGACGTCGAGCAGATCCGCCGGGATGAGCGCACCGTAGGCGACCACGGGGGCGACGTCGACGGCCAACTCGGCCAGCCGGGATCGGAAGGCCGGTTCGGAGAGCGTGGTGGGCGCCAGCACCTCGAGCCCGGCGTCGCGCGCGGCAGCCGCGACGGCGCTCGGCGACGTGGCACGGCCGCGGCCCGCCGGGGCGTCGGGACGGGTGAGCACCGCGACCACCTCGTGCCGGCTGGCGAGCAGCGCTGCCAGGGCGCGCGCTGCGGGCGCCGGGGAGCCGGCGAAGAGAAGACGCATGCCTTGATCCTAGGAGCCGGAGCTCAGGCCAGGTCCGGCGGGTCCATCCGCACCCGGAGCGCCCCTGGCTCACGCCGGGCGCTGCGCACCCCGAGCGCCCCGGCGACGGCGGCGGCCAGGGCCGGGCCGTGCCGCAGCGGTGCCCGGAGCACGACCCGGACCTCGTCCTCGGCGACCGGGACCGGCCCGAGCACCAGCAGTCCGGGCACGTCGACCCGCCCTGCGAACGCCTCGACGGCGCCCCGTGAGCCGGTCGCGGCGGCCGCGCGCACCGCCGGGGGCAGTCCGAGCTCGGTCCGTTCGACCAGATCCGTGTCCGCCAACCAGACCGGGTCCCACCGCACGAGCGCCTGACTGGCGCGGGCCGGTCCGTCCCCGACGAGCAGCACGGGGCCACCCGGACGGGTCAGTGCGGCGGCCGCCAGCCAACGGCGCAGCGACTCGGTCTCGGTCCGCAACCCGGCGGCAACCGGGGCGTCGAGCAGCAGCGTGGCCGCATAGCCGCCATCGGCCACCGGCTCGGCGCCCGGGGTCGCAACCACCACCGCCGGCGTCGCCGGCACGCGGTCCAGGACGCCGCCGTCGGCGCGGGCCCCGGACACCCGCACCGTCGCGCCCGGGAACGCGCGACCGAGCTCCTCTGCCGTCCGGTCGGAGCCCACCCGCACCGCCCGCAGCCCCGTCGAGCCGCACACCGCGCACTGCAGGTCCGGCACGAGTCGCCCGCACCACGTGCAGGCCGGTGGCCCCCCGCGTGCCGGCAGCCCCAGGGGTCCCGCGCAGTGCGGGCAGGCCGCGGGTGCGCGGCACCGTGCGCACGCGACGACGGGGACGTAGCCCGCCCGCGGCACCTGGACCAGCACAGGTCCGTCGACCAGGCCGTCCCGGACGGCCCGCCAGGCCGGCGCCGGCAGCCGCGCCGCAGCCGCCGGACCCTGGTCGGCGAGCTCCACCGAGGTGAGGGCGCGAACCCGGCCCGTCGCCGAGCGGACCGTCGCCCGGTCGGCCTCGACGGCACGTGCCCACCCTCGCGCGACGAGCGCCTGAGCGTGCACGGTACGTCCCAGCCCGCCGATCACCAGGGCGCAACCCTCCAGCTCGCTGCGCAGCGCGAGCACCTCGCGCACGTGCGGGTACGGGGCACGCTGCTCGGCATGCAGGTCGTCCCCGTCGTCCCAGCAGACGGCCAGGCCGAGGTCGGCCACGGGGGCGAAGGCGGCGGCCCTGGTGCCGACCACGACGCGGGCCGCGCCGCGGCGGACCGCGAGGAACGCCCGGTAGCGCGCCGCGGGGCCCAGGTCCGCGGTGAGCGTGACGAACCCGCCCGCTCCCCTGGGTCGGTGCGGCGGCACCCCTGCGGCAGTCAGCGCGTCCGCGACCCGGGCCACATCGCGGGCATCGGGCAGCACGACGAGGGCGCCGCGGCCCGCCGAGGCGGTCGCGACCACGGCATCCGCCAACGCATCGGGCCAGTCCAGGCCGGGGCAGCCCGGCAGGGCCGTCCAGACAGCGCGCGGGCCGCCGCCGTCCCGCAGGTGCCGCCGCAGCGCCTCTCCCCCGCGGTAGCGATGCCACGGCGTCGCAGCCGCGGCCACCGACGCGCTGTCCGCCGGCCGCGACCCGGTCGGGTCGACCGGGTCGACGGCGGGGCCGTCGTCCCCGGTCGACGCTGTGCCGTCGCCGGTCTGCGGCGCGGTCTCGGCCTCGACCCGTGCGTGCCGGGGCGGGACCGCGAGCCGGAGCACATCCGCCAGGGTTCCGGCATACCGGTCCGCGACGGCCCGGGCGAGCCTGGCGACCGGCGGGGTGAGCACCGGTTCGGCCGAGACCACGCGACGCAGCGGGAGCAGCCGGCCGTCGTGCTCGGCCGAGGCCGTGCGATCGAGCAACCAACCGTCGACGTCCTTGCCGGCGAACCGCACCTTGACCCGTACCCCGGGGACCGCGACCTCGTCGAGTGCGGCCGGCACCAGGTACTCGAACACCCGGTCGAGGTGGGCGGGCTGCACGTCCACGCACACCCGGGCGACGGGCAGCTCAGCAGCAGCCTCGACGGGCGGCGCCGGACGCCGCGACCTGGTGCGCGGCATCCCGGCCAGGGTGGGCTGCACGGCGTCGGTCACGGGGCACATCCCCTCACCGACCACCCACAGCCGTCACCCGACGGCGGCACGCAGCGCGTCGACGCGGTCGGTGCGCTCCCACGTGAAGTCGGGCAGCTCGCGTCCGAAGTGCCCGTACGCGGCCGTCGAACGGTAGATCGGACGCAGCAGGTCCAGATCGGCGATGAGCGCCGCCGGTCGCAGGTCGAACACCTGCTCGATCGCCCGGGACAGCACATCGTCCCCGACGACGCCCGTGCCGAACGTCTCGACGTAGAGCCCGACGGGCCGGGCCTTGCCGATGGCGTAGGCGACCTGGACCTCGCACCGGCGCGCCAGGCCCGCGGCCACGACGTTCTTGGCCACCCAGCGCATGGCGTACGCCGCCGAGCGGTCGACCTTCGACGGGTCCTTGCCGGAGAACGCCCCGCCACCGTGCCGGGCCATGCCCCCGTAGGTGTCGACGATGATCTTGCGACCGGTCAGCCCGGCATCGCCCTGCGGCCCACCGATCACGAACGCGCCGGTCGGGTTGACGAACAGGTCGTGGCCCGCAGTCTCGATGGACAGCTCGGCGAGGACCGGGGCGACCACGTGCTCGGCGATCTGGGGCGCGAGCCGGGTCTCGAGCACGACGTCCGGGTCGTGCTGGCTCGAGACGACCACGGCCGCGACCCGCACGGGGCGGTCACCGTCGTACTCGATGGTCACCTGCGTCTTGCCGTCGGGCCGCAGCCCCGGCACGAGCCCCGACCGGCGCACCGCTGCGAGCCGTTCGGCCAGGCGGTGAGCCGTCCAGATCGGCAGCGGCATGAGCGACGGCGTCTCATCGCACGCATAGCCGAACATCAGGCCCTGGTCACCCGCACCCTGGGCATCCAACGGGTCGAGGTCGCCATAGTCCCGTCGGCTCTCGAGCGCCTTGTCGATCCCGGCCGCGATGTCCGGCGACTGTGCACCGATCGAGACCGAGACCCCGCACGAGTCACCGTCGAAGCCGATCTGCGAGGACGTGTAGCCGATCCCCCGGACCACCTCGCGCACGATCTGCGGGATCTCCACGTAGGCGCTGGTGGTGACCTCACCGGCGACGTGCACCAGGCCCGTCGTCACCATCGTCTCGACCGCCACCCGCGCCACGGGGTCCTGGTCGAGGATCGCGTCGAGGATGGCGTCGGAGATCTGGTCGCACACCTTGTCGGGGTGACCCTCGGTGACAGACTCGGACGTGAACAGCCGCGCAGAAGCCATGGGCCGAGCCTACGAGGATGCGGCGCACGTGGGCGCCAACCTGGGCAGCACGGTGTCCCACACCACGTCGGCCACGAGCTGCTTGGAGCCGGCCGCGGTGGTGACGACCCGGCCGGAGCCGTCGAGGACCGTCACCTCGTTGGTCGGCGCCTCGAACCCGCGTCCGTCGCCCACGGCGTTGACGACGAGCAGGTCAGCGCCCTTGCGCACCGCCTTGGTGCGTCCGTGCTCGAGGACGGAGCCGGACGCGTCGCCCGTCTCGGCCGCGAACCCCACGACCACCTGGCCCGCGGACGACCGGTGGGCCGCCAGCTCGGTGAGGATGTCGGGGTTCTGCACGAGCTCGATGACCGGTGCCGCACCCCCCGGGTCCTTCTTGATCTTCGCGGTGGGCGCGGCTGCGGGGCGGAAGTCGGCGACGGCGGCGGCCATCACCACGACGTCCGCATCCTTCGCGGCGGCGAGCACCGCCTCCCGCAGCTGTTCGGCGGTCTGCACCCGCACGACCTCGACCCCCGAGGGCGCGGGTGCCTCGACGTTCGCCGCGACCAGGGTGACCCGCGCGCCGCGCACGGCCGCCGTCGAGGCCAGCGCCAGTCCCTGCCGGCCCGACGACCGGTTGCCGAGGAAGCGGACCGGGTCGACCGGTTCCCGGGTGCCACCGGCCGAGATCACCACGTGCCGCCCGGCCAGGTCGTGGGGTCGCAACAGACCCAGGGCGGTCGTCGCGATCACCTCGGGCTCGGGCAGCCGCCCCGGTCCCGAGTCGGCCCCGGTCAGGCGTCCGTCTGCGGGGTCGAGCACGTGGACGCCGCGTGCGCGCAGCAGCGCGACATTCGCGACCGTCGCGGGGTGCTGCCACATCTGGGTGTGCATCGCCGGCGCCATGAGCACCGGGCAGGTGGCGACCAGCAGCGTCGCCGTCAGAAGGTCGTCCGCGCGGCCGCTGCTGGCCCGCGCGAGGAGGTCCGCCGTAGCGGGCGCGACGATGACCAGATCGGCCGAACGGCCGACCTCGACGTGCGCGACCTGATCCACGTCGTCGAACAGATCGGCCGTCGCCGGCTCACCCGACAGCGCCTCCCACGTCGGTCGCCCGACGAACCGGAGCGCAGCCGCCGTCGGCACCACCCGGACGCTGTGCCCGGCCTCACGCAGCAGGCGCAGCAGCAGGACGGCCTTGTAGGCGGCGATCCCGCCGCCGACACCGAGGACGACGCGCACGACGGGGGTCAGTCGACGATGGGCTCGATCGTGAGCAACCCGGCGTCGATCTCGCGCATGGCGATCGACAGCGGCTTCTCCTGCGGGCGGTTCTCGACCAGGGGCCCGACGTACTCGAGCAGGCCCTCGTTCAGCTGCGAGTAGTAGGCGTTGATCTGCCGTGCGCGCTTGGAGGCGAACAGGACGAGCGCGTACTTGCTCTCGGCCCGCTCGAGCAGCTGGTCGATCGGCGGGTCGGTGATACCGGTGGGATGTGCGACGGTTCCGGACACGGCTGGGCTCCTGAGGTGGGCTCGGGTGGGACTGCAGCCGGGGCTCGGGTGGCTCTGATGCGTGGCCCACGGCTGGACTACCGGGAAGTCTACCCGGCGGCGCCGTGCGTGGCCGGAACCACACGGGCCCCCATCAGATCGAGCAGCTCATCGGTGGCCCGGTGCACGTCGTCGTTGACCACCCGGTGGTCGAACTCGGACTCGGCCGCGAGCTCGATGCGAGCCGTCGCCAACCGGCGTTCGCGCTCCTCGGCCCCTTCGGTGCCACGGCCGACGAGCCGACGGACCAGCTCGTCCCACGAGGGCGGTGCGAGGAAGACGAACCGTGCGTCAGGCATCGACCGGCGCACCTGCCGAGCGCCCTGGAGGTCGATCTCCAGCAGCACCGGCACACCGTCAGCCAGATGTTCCTCGACAGGTCCACGCGGAGTGCCGTACCGGTGCACGCCGTGCACGACCGCCCATTCGAGGAGCTGTCCGGTGGCGACCATCTCGTCGAACCGCTCCGGGCTGACGAACAGGTAGTGGACCCCATCGATCTCCCCGGGGCGGGCCGGCCGCGTCGTCGCCGACACGGACAGCCACACCCACGGGTACCGACGACGCACGTCGGCCGAGACCGTTCCCTTGCCGACCGCGGTCGGACCGGCCAGGACGGTGAGACGGGCAGGACCGGCGTTCACCCGTAGAGGTCGACGAGGGCCTTGACCTGGTGCGGGCCGAGGCCACGAACCCGGCGTGTCTCGGAGATGCCGATGTCCGCCATCACCTTGCGGGCCTTGACCTTGCCGACGCCCGGCAGCGACTCCAGCAGGGACACGACCTTGAGCTTGCCGATCGTCTCGTCCTGCTGGCCCAGCTCGATGACCTCGGACAGCCGGCCCTGGGAGTACTTGAGGCGGTTCTTCACCTCGGCTCGCTTCTGCCGGGCGGCCGCGGCCTTCTTCAGCGCATCGGCACGTTGTTCGGGAGTCAGCGGGGGAAGTGCCACGCGCGTCACCTTCTTGTCACTCGTCTTGGCGGTCACTCATCTGAGCTTGTCACTGATGCATGCTGCTGCGGCACGGTGCTCACGTCCGTGCCACCCATGCTCCAGGCGGCCCAACCCGGGGCCGGATCATCGCCCGAACCTACCCACCGCCTCGCCTCGCGGCAACGTGAGCACCCGGAAGGCCGCACGTCAGGCCCGCAGGGCGGCTGCTGCCTGCGCTGTGGACCGGTCCGCGGCGGCGCGCAGGGCACCCCGGTCCGGTCCCGCGGCGAGCACACCGCGGGACGATGACGCCAGGACCGCGTCGCGGGCGTCGCCGAAGACCTCGCGCAGCTGGGCGGCCCCTGCACCCTGCGCACCGACCCCGGGAGCCAGCAACGGTCCGCGCACGCCTGCCAGGTCGAGCCCGAGCCGCACGGCTGCATCGCCCACCGTCGCCCCGACCACGAGCCCGACCGAACCGAGACGGCGGCCGGGCGCCGCCGCAGCGAGCTCGGCGGCATTCGCCGAGGCGGCGGCCCGCGCGACCGCCGCCGCGACGGCCACACCGTCCGGCCCGATGGCGTGCTGGACGGACGCCCCCTCCGGGTTGGAGGTGAGGGCGAGCACGAAGACCCCTCGCCCGTTCGCGGCGGCAGCCTCCAGGGCGGGGCTCAGCGAACCGAAGCCCAGGTACGGCGACAACGTCACGGCGTCGCCGGCCAGCGGCGAGCCCTCGCGCAGGTAGGCGTCGGCATAGCCGGCCATCGTCGAGCCGATGTCGCCGCGTTTGGCGTCGACGATCACCGGGGTTCCCAGGGCCCGCGCCGCGGCCACCACCTCCTCGAGCACCCCGACCCCCGCCGAGCCGTGCCGCTCGAACAGCGCCGACTGCGGTTTCAGCCCGGCGACGCGACCGCCAAGCGCCTCGACGACCTCCAGCGCGAAGCGGCGCAGCCCGTGCACGTCGTCGTCCAGGCCCCAGGCCCCGAGCAGGGCGGGGTGCGGGTCGATGCCGACGACCAGCGGACCGTGCGCGCGACGGCTGGCGTCGATCCTGGTGCCGAAGGTGTCGATCATCGTGCGGCCGCCAGACGCTCGCGCGTGGCGGCCGCGTGCTCCTGGAGGCTGCGGACCTCGAACGGCCCGGAGAGGACGGCCTCGATGGCCTGGACGGCGGCCCCGAGCTGCTGCACGGTGGTCACGATCGCCTTGTCGGCAGCGGTGGTCGCGGCCCGGATCTCGTAGCCGTCGGCGCGGGCGCCCTGACCGGACGGGGTGTTGACCACCATGTCGACCTGCCCGTCGACGATGAGGTCGACGATGGTCGGCTCCCCCGACTCCGAACGGCCCGCGGAGAACTTGCGCACGACGTCGCACGCGATCCCGGAGCGGTGCAGCACCACCGACGTGCCCTCGGTCGCCAGCACCCGGAAGCCCAGCTCGGACAGCCGTTTCACCGGCAGCACGATCGCCCGCTTGTCGCGGTCGGCCACCGAGATGAACACCGTGCCCGACGTCGGCAGGCCCCCGTAGGCAGCCTCCTGCGACTTGGCGAACGCCCGGGGGAAGTCCCGGTCGAAGCCCATCACCTCGCCCGTCGAGCGCATCTCCGGGCCGAGCACCGTGTCGACGACGTGACCGCCCGGCGTTCGGAACCGCTTGAACGGCAGCACCGCCTCCTTGACCGCGATCGGCGCGCCGAGGTCGAGCACCGAGGCGTCCTGGGCCGGCAGCAGACCGCTGGCCCGCAGGTCTGCGATCGAGTGGCCCGTCATCACGAGGGCCGCCGCCTTGGCGAGCTGGACCCCGGTGGCCTTCGACACGAACGGTGCGGTGCGCGAGGCTCGCGGGTTCGCCTCCAGCACGTACAACACGTCGGAGACCAGCGCGAACTGGATGTTGAGCAGCCCGCGCACGCCGACCCCGGCCGCGATCGCCTCGGTGGAGGTGCGGATACGGACGAGCTCCGAGCTGGACAGCGTGACGGGCGGCAGGGTGCACGCCGAGTCGCCCGAGTGGATACCGGCCTCCTCGATGTGCTCCATGACGCCGCCGAGGAACAGCTCGGTCCCGTCGTAGAGCGCGTCCACGTCGATCTCGATCGCGTCGTCCAGGAACCTGTCGATGAGCAGCGGCGGGATCGACCCGGTGCGGGACGGGTCCCCGGCGGCCAGGGCACGGCGCACGTACTCGTCGAGCTGGGGCTCGTCGTAGACGATCTCCATACCGCGTCCGCCCAGCACGTAGGACGGGCGCACCAGGACCGGGAACCCGATCTGCTGGGCGGTCTCGCGGGCGCCCTCGAGCGTGGTCGCCGTGCCGAACGCGGGCGCCGGCAACCCGGCCGCCGCGAGCACGGCGCCGAAGCGGCCGCGGTCCTCCGCCGCGTCGATGGCCTCGGGCGAGGTGCCGAGGATTGGCAGACCGGCGTCGGCCAGGCGCTGGGCGAGCGACAGCGGCGTCTGGCCGCCGAGGGTCACGATGAGCCCGGCCACCGGACCGGCCGCCAGCTCGGCATCGTAGACCTCGAGCACGTCCTCGAAGGTCAGCGGCTCGAAGTAGAGCCGGTCGGACGTGTCGTAGTCGGTCGAGACGGTCTCGGGGTTGCAGTTGACCATGACGGTCTCGTACTCCCCGCGCAGGGCCAGCGCCGCGTGCACGCACGAGTAGTCGAACTCGATGCCCTGCCCGATGCGGTTCGGTCCCGAACCGAGGATCAGGACGGCCGGGCGGGTGCGCGGCGCGACCTCGGTCTCCTCGTCGTAGGACGAGTAGTGGTACGGCGTGCGGGCGGCGAACTCCGCCGCACAGGTGTCCACCGTCTTGTAGACCGGGCGGACCCCGAGCGCCCAGCGGGCGTTGCGCACCGCGTCCTCGGAGGTGCCGCGCAACGCCGCGACCTGCACATCGGACAGCCCGTGCCGCTTGGCATGGGCCAGCACCTCCCGGGTGAGCGCGGGTGCGGCGGCGGTCGCGGCGGCCACCTCGTTGACGAGCTGCACCTGGTCGAGGAACCAGGGGTCGATCTTCGTGACCGCGAACACCTGCTCGACGCTCACCCCGGCGCGCAGCGCCTGCTGCACGTCGACGAACCGCCGCTCGGTGGGCTGGGCCAGGGAGTGCACGAGCTCGTCGAGCGCCTCGCCGGTGGCCGGTTCGCCGTCCCAGTGGAACGAGGAGCCCGACTTGTCGATCGAGCGCAGCGCCTTGCCGAGGGCCTCGGTGAAGTTGCGCCCGAGGGCCATCGCCTCGCCCACCGACTTCATGGTGGTGGTGAGCGTCGGGTCGGCGGCCGGGAACTTCTCGAAAGCGAAGCGCGGCACCTTGACCACGACGTAGTCGAGCGTCGGC
>JAHIJU010000400.1 GCA_018898235.1 Actinomycetota bacterium
CCAGGTCCTGCACGGCGAGCAGGCGGACCTGGTCGGCGGCCGGGGCTTTCGTCACAGGGCTCCTTCGAAGGTCGGTGAGGCGACCCGACCCGTCCACGGGTCGGTGCGCAGCGTGCTCACGTGGGTCGTCACGCTACCGCCTAGGTCGGCGACGAGGTTCGCAGCCGCCGCGGGCAGCCACAGCCACTCGCTGGCCGCGTGGGACACGTCCACGAGATAGGGCGTGGCGGCGGTCCGACGGCCCGTCGCCGCATCGAACTGGGCCTGCTCACGCGCCTCCGACGCCGGGTGGTGACGCAGGTCGGCGGTGACGTAGGCGTCGACGCCCGCGGCCCGCACCGCGTCGAAGAAGCCGTCGCCCGACCCGCCGAGCACGGCCACGGACGACACTGTCCCGCCAGGGTCCCCCGCGAACCGGACCCCCGCGGCGGTGGGAGGCAGGACTGCCGCGACCCGCGCCGCGAAGACCGCGAGCGGCTCGGCCACGGGCAGCCGCCCGACCCGTCCCGTCCCGGTCCCGACACCGACCCCAGGTTCCCCGCCCGGGGTCTGCGACGGAAGCAGCGGACGCACGTCGAGCAGCCCGAGCGCCTCGGCAAGTGCATCCGCGACACCCGGCGCCGCGACGCTCGGCCTCCTCGACCACGTCGAACACCGGGTCGACGGCGAACAGCACCCGACGCACCGGGGCGGCCGGGTCGCCGACCACGAGCCCGACCCGGTCCCACTGCTCGGCACCGCCGGGCGGGAAACGACGGTCCAGCGCCTCGACGACCTGGGCGAGCGTGGGGTGATCGGTCATGCCCGCACGCTACCGGGACCCGCGCGACCGCCGACCGGCACTGTCCGCTCAGGGTCGCCCAGCGATTGTTCAGGGTTCGACCAGGGACCTACCTGGCCCTCGTGGCGACAGCTCTCTGCAAGGGTCGTCCCATGAGCGTGCTCGAAGATCCCGCAAACCCCACCTCCATCGCCACCACCCGCGGCCTGACCAAGGTCTACGGAACGGGTGGCACCGCGGTCCGCGCCCTCGACGGCGTCGACCTCGACCTGGTCCGCGGTGAACTCACCGCCGTCATGGGTCCGTCCGGTTCGGGCAAGTCGACCCTCATGCACTGCCTCGCCGGTCTCGACCGCCCGACCTCCGGGACCGTGGTGGTCGACGGCGAGGAGGTCAGCTCCATGAACGAGCGCGCCCTCACCCGACTGCGACGCACCCGTCTCGGCTTCGTCTTCCAGGCGTTCAACCTGGTGCCGACCCTGACCGCCGCCGAGAACATCCGGCTCCCCCTCGACATCGCGCGGCGCCCCGTCGACCAGGAGCTGTTCGACGACATCGTCGCCGCCGTCGGGCTGGCGGACCGGCTCGACCACCGCCCCAACCAGCTCTCCGGCGGCCAGCAGCAACGGGTGGCCTGCGCCCGCGCGCTCATCAGCCGACCGGCCGTGGTGTTCGCCGACGAACCGACCGGCAACCTCGACTCGCACTCCTCGGGTGAGGTGCTCGGGTTCCTGAGGCGCAGCGTCGACGAGCGCGGCCAGTCGGTCGTCATGGTCACCCACGACCCGCGCGCCGCCTCCTACGCCCACCGTGTGCTGTTCCTGGCCGACGGTCGGATCGTCGACGAGCTGCGGGCGCCGACGGCCGAGTCGGTCCTGGCGACCCTGGGCCGGCTGACGACCGCCGGGGAGACGCACTGATGCTCCGGATCGCCCTGCGCGGCGTCCGGGCGCACCTCGTCCGGTTCGCCATGTCCGTGCTCGCCGTGGTTCTCGGCGTGGCCTTCGTCTCGGGCACGTTCTCGCTGCGCGAGATGCTGTCGGGCACCTTCGACGACATCGTCGCCGCCTCCACCACCGCCGACGTCTACGTCCGGGTGCCGACCGGGGACGCCTCCGTCTCGAGCTCGGGCTCGACCGTGGCTGCCGGTGGGCTCCCGCTGACCTTGGCCGACGAGATCTCCACGGTCGACGGCGTCGACCGTGTGCTGCCCGGGATCAGCGGCCCGATGGTGCTGGTCGGCGCCGACGGGACGGCCGTCCGCAGCTCCCAGGCGCCCAGCATGGCGCTCGGCTTCGACCCGAAGGACGCCACCGCCACCCTCACCGGCCGCGCGCCCGAGGGCCCCGACGAGATCGCGCTCGAATCCCACACGCTCGAACGGTCGGGTCTGACGATCGGTGACACCACCCGGGTCCTGGTCCTCGGGCAGCCCCGGACGGTCACGGTCGTGGGTTCGGTCGACTACTCCTCGCCGATGGCCGGGGCCACCATCGTGCTGCTCGACGAGGCGACCTTGGAATCGCTCTAC
>JAHIJU010000042.1 GCA_018898235.1 Actinomycetota bacterium
GAGCGAGGCTAGCAACCAACTGCTCGGCCGTGAAAAGTCCGGTCTGCTGCGTGACCGTGCCGTCCGGCGAGACGATCGCACTGACCCCGACCGTCGACACCTGGACGGCGGCGCGGCCGTGCTCGACCGCCCTGAACCGGGTCATCGCAAGCTGCTGCGTCGACTCAGCGGATCGACCGAAGGACGCATTGTTGGTCTGCACGACGAGAACCTCTCCCCCGTCGGTCATCGACGTACGGACGAGGTCGTCGTAGGCCACCTCGAAGCAGATCACCGTGCCGAGCCGTACGGTGCGCGCGAGACGGGCCGAGTCCAGCGGTACCACGGCCGGGGCGTGACCGGCACGCATGTCCTGCGTCACGAGGTCCACCGCCGAGGAGAAGTGCCGCGCGAGCGAGCGCAGCGGGATGTACTCGGCGAACGGGGCGGGGTGCTGCTTCGAGTACTGCGCGACGACCCCGACCCCCGGCTCCCACAGCACCGACGTGTTGTACCTGCCGCCGGTCGCGGGGTACTGGACGGTGCCCACCAGCATCGGGGCACCGATCCGCCGGGCCGCTGCGTCGATCGTGGCCGCAGCCCTGGCGTCGGCCTGCGGGTCGACGTCGCTGCCGTTCTCCGGCCACAGCACCAGGTCCAGGTCGCCAGGGCGCACGACGCCCAGGAGCGCGTCCGCGCCCGCGATGTGGTTCTCGAGGACCTGCCACTGGCGCCCGAACGCCTCCAGACCCTGGCCGGGGACGTTGCCCTGGACGACGCCGACCCGTAGCTCCCCGTCCTGCGCCGAGGTGTCGAGCGGCACGGACAGACCGATCAGCAGCAGTGCGACGGCTCCGGAGGCGTTGACCGCCGCGTGGCGCACGCTCCGCCGGCGCAGTGCCAGCAGAGCGTGCGCCAGGAGTGCCCCGATCGCCGCGGTGACCCCCGACACCAAGGGAGCCCCGCCGAGCCAGGCCAGCGCGAGCAGCGGCGAGTCGGTCTGGGAGAAGGCGAGTCTCCCCCAGGGGAAGCCGCCGAACGGCACCGCGGAGCGCAGCTCCTCCGTGGCGACCCACAGCGCTGCGAAGACGAGGACCTGGAGCCAGCCGCGGCGTGCGATGACCGGCGCTCGCCGCGCCCAGGTCCAGGCGGCACCGAAGATCGCGACCGCCAGGGCCTCCAGGAGGCTGAGGCCGAGCCACGGCACCGCTCCGACGGACACCTCGGCCCACCAGATGAGCGGTGCGAAGAACGCGACCCCGAACGCTCCGGCGACCAGGGCGTTCCAGCGGGCCGAGTCACGCAGCAGCGCCAGCTGCAGGAGCGCGAGCCCGATCGGAGCGCCGATCCAGATCCCCGCATCGGGAAACGCCGCCGTCGCCGCCAGGCCGCCACAGACCGCCAGCGCCACGGACGCTCGACGGGACCTGGGCTGCGCGATCACGCCGGGCAGCGTACGTCAGACGACTGGGGGTCGAGTCCAGCCGCCGGCCGACCGACCGGCCCGCGTGTCCTTCGTACCGCCCGACGTTGCCGTCGGCCGTTTTCTGATGAACACGCGGGCCCGGTCGGGGGCTTTTCGACCGGCCGACCAGGCCGGGAAGCCCAGCGCTGGATCCCCCGGCTCTCGCAGCGACCAGTCAGAGAAGTTACTCGTCGACGGCCGTCGCGCAAAGCCGGCGTCCATGCAGGTCAGCGGCCAATTCGCAGGTCAGCGGCCCCGACGGTTTCGGCTCGATCTTCGATTCTTACGGCGTGTCGGGGCGTGTCGCGTCAGGACGCGGTCACGACATCCGGTCATAGAGGGTGACACCGTCGCGCACCGTGCGCAGACACGTCGGCGGCGCGGCCTCCGGAGCCATCGACGGCAGCACGGGCGTGCCTGCACGGGCGTCCGCGCTCCAGGCCGTGAAGCGACCTTCGGGCGCCTGGACCACGAGCTCGTCACAGGCCCAGACGGCCAGGTGCGCGGGTGCACCGACGCGCAGCTCACCCGCTCCGGTGTGGTCCAGCCCGGCCAGCCGCCAGCCGCCGCGCGTGGCCGCCCGGAACGCTGCGCGGACCGAGATCCGCTGGTCGGCCTGGTGGTGGGCGTACGCCGCACGAACCCCCGCCCAGGGGTCCAGCGGGGTCACGGGAGTGTCGGAGCCGAAGGCCAGCGGGACGCCCGCCCCCGCGAGATCGGCGAACGGGTTCAACCCCGCCGCGCGGATCGGCCCCAGACGCTGGGCGTACAGGCCGCCAGGCGCCCCCCAGGCCGCGTCGAACGCCGGTTGGACACTGGCCCGCACACCGAGCAGCACGAGCGCCGCGAGGGCCGCCGCGTCGACCATCTCGACATGCTCCAGCCGGTGGCCGGCCGCACCGATCGCGGCCAGGCCCTCGACGTCGGCCGCAGCGCGCACCCCCAGCAGGACCTCGTCGAGCGCCGCGTCGCCGATGACATGGAAGCCCGCTTGAAGTCCCGCCCGGGTGACAGCGGCCACGTGGTTGGCCACCTGCTCGGCGGTCAGGTGCAGGACTCCGAGCTCATCGGGCAGATCGGTGTAGGGGTGCCGCAGGCGCGCGCTGTGCGACCCCAGGGAGCCGTCGACGTTCAGATCGCCGCCGATGCCCGTCAGACCCGGCAGCTCGGCGAGCAGGGCACGGGCGTCGTCGGTCGTGACGCACAGGTCACCCCGGTACCCGACGACCAAGGGCAACCCGGAACTCGCCCCGGCGGTGAGCTCGAGCAGCGCGCGCAGACCGGCACGGGTGTCGATGTGGGGTGCCGACATCTCGTGGACGCTCACCACCCCCTGGGCGGACGCGTGACCGAGGGCGCGACGGTAGGCGGCGAGCCGTTCGTGCGGTTCGAGGTCCCGAGTCGCGTCCCGCGCCTCGTGGTGGGCGGCGCCGGTCACCAGCCCGTCGTCCCGCCAGCCCGGCAGGGCACTGAGACCGCGAGCGTCGGCCAGCGCCGAGGAGACCACCGCCGAGTGGACGTCGGCACGGGCCAGGTAGACGGGCAGTCCGCCGGCGGCCGCGTCCAGCTCCTGGCGTGACGGCGGGCGGCCCTCGGGCCAGTCCTGGTCCTGCCAGCCGTGGCCGAGCAGCGGTCCGGCTCCTTCGGGGCGACGGGCCGCCGCGGCGCGTACCAGGTCGAGGGCCGCGGTCAGCGAACGGGCGCCGGACAGGTCGACGCCGTCGAGCGCCAGCGCCGTCTCGAGGAGGTGGACATGTGCGTCGACGAAGCCCGGGGTGACGATCGCACCGTGCAGGTCGACGACCTCGTCGGCCTTCTCCGCCAGGCCGTCGGCCGTGTCGTCGGCCCCCAGCCACGCGACGGCACCGTCGGCGATGAGGATCGCCTCGGCGAAGGGGTCCGCGGACGAGTGCACGACACCGTGGCGGTAGAGGGTGGAGGTCACAGCGGGCAGGCTAGTGCCCTACACCGACGCGTACGCGACCACGCCACGTCGCAGGGCGCCGGCGGCCGACTCCGCGGCGGCCCGCAGAGCGGCGTCGGAGGCTGCCGCGGACAGCTGGCCGAGCACATCGATCACCTGCTTCACCCAGCGTACGAAGTCGCCGGCCTCCAGCTCGACGTCCTGGAGCACCGCGGTGAGACTGCGGCCGAGAGCCCATCGGTGAACGGCCTCGACCAGGCCGAGGTCGATCGCCGTTGCGCTGGTCAGGCTGTGCTCGCGTTCCGTGGTCGCCACCCTCGCAGCGGCCCGGGCCATCTCGTCGAGCGTGCGTCCGAGGCGGCTTCCCGGGCCGCCCGGCACTCGTGGCGCGGTCTGCGGATCGCGTCGCGAGCGGTAGACCAGGGCCGAGACGGCCGCGGCGAGCCCGGGTGGGTCGAGGTCCGCCAGGGCACCGGTGCGCAGGCACTCGGCGAGCAGCAGGTCGTTCTCGGAGTACAGCCGTCGCAGTCCTTGGCCGGCGGCGGTCACGACGAGCACGTCCGAGCTCGGCTGGTCGAGGTACCCGAGCGTCACGAGAACCTCGCACACCCGGTCGAACACCACGGCGATCGAGCCGGCGCGGCTCGCGATCCGCCGGGTCAGCGCCTCCTGCTCGGCCTGCAGGCGGGTGTACCGCTCGGCCCACCTGGCGTGCTCCTCGCGCTGCGGGCACGCGTGGCACGGGTGCGCCTTCAGGGCGCGGCGCAGCGCGGCGATGGCGGCGTCGTCGCGGGCGCCACGGCCCTTGTGCCGGGCGGCTGTCACGGCGTCGTGCGCCCGGAGCCGGGCGGCCAGCTCACGACGGTGGTGGGGCGCGCGGGGCGAGAACGTCTCGGGCACGTGCAGCCGCCCCACCGCGGTCAGTCCCGGCCCCACATCGGCAGCCGTCAGCTGACGCACGCGTGCATCGGGGGTGAGGACGGTCGGTCTGGGTCCGTCGAACCCGGCGGGACCGCCGAGGTCCACCACGACGGCGTGCACCGGTCGCCGTCCGGACGGGATGAGGACGACGTCCCCGCGGCGCAGGGACGTCAGGCTCGCGACGGCCTGCGCACGGGCGGCGGCGTCCGGCTCGCCGGGCCGCACGCCCTTCTCCAGCCCCGAGAGCTCACGTCGCAGCGCCGCGTACTGCCCGAAGTCGCCCAGGTGACACGCCATCGCCGTCTCGAGCTCGGCGAGCGTCGCCTTGTTCGCCCGACTGGTGCGGGCGAGGCCCACCACGGCCTGGTCGGCCTGGTACTGCGCGAACGAGGTCTCCAGGACGTCCCTCGCCCGCTCTCGGCCCACCTGCCAGACGAGGTTGACGGCCATGTTGTACGTCGGAGCGAACGCCGAGCGCAGCGGGTACAGCCGCCGCGACGCCAACCCCGCGACGTGCTCCGGGTCGAGGCCGGGCCGGCCGAGCACGACCGCGTGCCCCTCGGTGTCGATGCCGCGTCGGCCGGCACGTCCCGTCAGCTGGGTGTACTCCCCCGCGGTGATGTCGGCCATCCGGCTGCCGTCCCACTTGACCAACGAGTCGAGCACGACGCAGCGAGCCGGCATGTTGATGCCCAGGGCCAGGGTCTCCGTCGCGAAGACGACCTTCACCAGCCCACGGCTGAACAGGTCCTCGACGGTCTCCTTGAAGAGCGGCAGCATGCCGGCGTGGTGGGCGCCGACACCCCGTCGCAGCGCCTCGGTGAGCTGGTCGACGCCGAGCACCGCGAGATCCTCGACCGGGATCGCCGCACACCGACGTTCGACGGTGCTGCGGATCTCCGCGTCCTCCTGCGGCGAGGTGAGCCGGACGCCGGCGGCGACGCACTGGTCGACCGCGGCCTGGCACCCGGCGCGCGAGAAGATGAAGACGATGGCGGGGAGCAGATCGGCGCGTTCCAGCGCGTCGACCGTGACCAACCGCGAGGCCGGGTGCGCGGGGCGCGGGGCGCTGCGGCGGTCGCCCGGACGACCGCGGCGACCTGGGCCGTGGCCGTCCGGCGACGCGCCGGCGCGCAGCCTCGCGACCAGGTCGGGGTTGAGCGGGGGCTCCCGACCGTCCCCGGGCGCCCGCCGCGCGTAGAGGTCGGCCAGCCGTCCGCCCAGCAGCACATGCTGACCCAACGGGACCGGACGGTGCTCGCTCACGACGACCTCGGTCGGGCCGCGCACGGTGGTGAGCCAGTCGCCGAACTCCTCGGCGTTCGAGACCGTCGCCGACAGGCAGACGATCTGGACCGACTCGGCGAGCTGGAGGATCACCTCCTCCCAGACGGGACCGCGGAACCGGTCCGCGAGGTAGTGGACCTCGTCGAGCACCACGTAGCCGAGGTCGTCGAGCGCCGGTGAGCTCGCGTACAGCATGTTGCGCAGCACCTCGGTGGTCATCACCACGACGGGTGCGTCGCCGTTGACCGAGGTGTCGCCCGTGAGCAGCCCGATCTTGTCGACGCCGTGCAGGGCGACCAGATCGGCGTACTTCTGGTTCGACAGCGCCTTGATGGGCGTCGTGTAGAACGCCTTGCGGCCACCGGCCAGCGCCAGGTGCACCGCGAACTCGCCGACCACGGTCTTGCCCGCGCCGGTGGGCGCTGCGACCAGGACACCGCGCCCCTCCTCGAGCGCGGCGCACGCGGCGAGCTGGAAGTCGTCGAGGTCGAACGCGAGGCCGGCCGCGAAGGTGGTCAGCTGCGGGGCGCGGGCGCGACGCCGGGCGGCCGCGTAGCTCTGCGCCGGTGACGGCTCGCCGGGTCCAGGCACGGTGCCAGCCTAGGTCCCTGCGGGCCGGGTCCGCGTCGGGGCCGCAGCGTGCGGGGCCGACGCCGCCCCGACCAGCACCTTGAGCGCCCCTCGGACGACCTCCGCCCGCAGCGGGAGGGGGCCGATGCGCTCACCGTCCGCGAAGGCGACCGGGGGGTGCGGGCCGTGCTCCGGGGCCCAGTCCACCAGCACGCTGCGCGTGCGCACCACGCGTACCGCGGGATGGTGCACGTGGGTCCCGCGGAAGATGGCCGGGAACAGCCGCAGGAGCTCGGACCTGCCCAGACCTGCTCCGGTGACCACGTCGAGCAGCCCGTCGCCGGGGTCGGCGTCCGGTGCGATGTGCATCCCGCCGCCGATGTCCCCGGTGTTGGCGGCCGCCACGAGCACACCGGGCGACTCCCAGGTGCTGCCGTCGTCGAACGACACCCGGTACCCGTACGGCCGGAAGGATGCGAGCTCGCCGAACAGGGCCCGCACATAGCGCCCGGTTCCCGACGGGAAGCGCAACCGGTTCGCGCGGGCGTTGACCGCGGCGTCGATCCCGCACGAGAGCACGCCGACGAACCACTCGGCCGCCTCGCGGCCCGGTGTCGTGACCCGCACGGCATCGACCGCACGCGCACCGAGGACGAGGGACCGGTCCACCAGGTCGACGGCTGCCGGGACGTCGTGCAGCGGCAGCCCGAGGACGCGTGCGATGTCGTTGCCGCTGCCCGCCGCCACGATGCCGAGCGGCAGCGGGGTCGTCGCCACGACATTGACCCCGAGGTGGGTCATCCCGTCGCCGCCGACGACGACGAGGGCGTCCAGGCCCCGCAGCGCGGCGGCCCGCGCGGCGTCGGTCGACTGCGCCAGCGTCGGTGCGGACAGGTCGAGCACCTCATGGCCCGCGGCGACGAACCTGGCGTGCGCCCGGCGGCCGGCGTCGCGGCCCCGGCCGTGGCCCGATGTCGGGTTCACGACCAGTCCGAGACGACTCACAGCGCCCCCAGCTCGGCGGCGTCCTCCGCCGCCGAGCGCCGACGACCTGCCCGGTGGTCGTGCAGCAGGCAGATCCCGACGGCCACGAAGTACAGCAGCAGGATCGGCGCCGCGACGGCGAACATCGTGACCACATCAGGGGTCGGCGTGGCGATCGCCGCGAACACGAAGGCGATCACCACCGACCATCGCCAGGCCCTCAGCCAGACCCGGCCACTGACCAGGCCCGCGAGGGTCAGCCCCACCATGAACAGCGGCAGCAGGAACGTGGCACCGAAGGCCAGCATGATCTGCATCACGAACGTGAGGTACGACTGGGCGTCGATGAGGTTGACCGCACCGGTCGGCGTCGCGAGCGTCAGCAGGGCGACCGCGTTCGGGATGACCCACCAGGCCAGGGCCGCTCCCCCGAAGAACAGCGGCACCGCGGCCGCGACGAAGCCGATCGAGTAGCCGCGTTCGCGTCGGGTCAGCCCCGGCGTGACGAAAGCCCACAGCTGGTAGATCCACCACGGGCTCGACACCAGGATGCCGAGGAAGATCGAGACCCGGATCTTCATGTCGAACGGACTGGCCACCCCGGCGAAGTTCGGCGCGATCTCCTGGTGCCGCTCGGCGGCGATGCGCAGGATCGGGGAGAACAGCAGGTCCATCACCCGGCCCGAGACGAGCCAGCCGACCACGGCGCCGACCACGATCCCGATGGCCGCCCGGACCACGCGGGAGCGCAGCTCGACCAGGTGCTCGCGCAGGGACATCCGCCCCTCAGGAGCGGTGGACTTGCGGCTCACGCCCGGTCAGGCGAGCGGTGCACGACCGTCGCCGGTGGAACCCTGGGGGGTGGCGGCGGGCGGCGGCGTCTGCGGTGCGGCGACCGGGTCGACGACCGTGGTGCGTGTCGGGTCGTCCTCGCGCAGGTCCTTGACCTCGGACTTGAAGATCTTGAGCGACTGACCGACGCTCTTGGCGACACCGGGCAGCTTGTTGGCGCCGAACACCACGAGCACGATCGCCAGGACGATCAGCAGGTTGAGCGGGTGGTCGAGCAGGTTCCTGAACATGGCGGTGCCTTCCGGGCGGGGTCAGAGATCGATGATACGCGCCGAGAGGCGGCGTCCAGGTGACGGGGGCTCACCGCCAGAGGGTCTCCCAGCGCAGATGTGCCGCGGCTCGGCTCGCCGAGCGCCGAACGTCCCGGGCACGGCGCCTATCGGCGAGACCGCTGCGCCAACGAGCGCGGTCGGTGGCGTCGGCCGCCAACGGGTGGACCACCGTCACCGGCTCGCGGACCTCGGCAAGCTCGGCCACCCGGTCGGACAGCTGCTCGGCCGCGCGGCCGGCGCGGGCCAGCTCGTGGCCCAACGCGACCGAGCGTCGCCACAAGGACCTGCCCAGGAAGAACGCCCCGACGAGCGTCCCCACCACCAGGACGGTCCACACGGCCCACCAGATCACGGCTGCTCCTCGTAGGCGTCGAGGGCGGCCTGGGCGGTGGCCGCCACCTCCAGGGCGATGGACTGTGGCTGCACATCGAGCACATCGCCGGCCGCACCCAGCAACAGCTGGACGATCCAGGTGTGCGAGACCACCCGCAGATCAACCTCGAACGACCCGTCCGGGAGATTCCGCACCGCCTCCACGGGAGCGGACTCGGCGATCCAGCGGGCACGGCTGCGCAGGTGCAGCCTCACCAGCTCACCGCTGGGGTCCGGGTCGAACACCTCAGCGCGTGCGTCGACCTGGTGGGTGTCGGCGGGTACGTCGAGCACCGCCACATCGAGCACCCGGTCGAGCCGGAACAGCCGTTCGGCGCCGGCGGCCAGGCACCAGCCGAGCAGGTAGGAGCCACCGTCGTCGGCCACCAGTCGGATCGGGTCGACCTCGCGCTCACTGGTGCGGTCCGCGGCGTTGACGTACCGAAGCCGCAGACGTCGCCCGGTGGCCAAGGCCTGCGCGAGGGCGGCCTGCACGTGCGGGTCGCCGGTCACCTGGAGCTGCACGTCCAGCGGTCCCGCCGAGGGGCCGGTGACCGCCTGGACCTTGGTGAGCGCCGACGTCAGCACGGCCCGTCGGTCGTCGTCGAGCGCGGGGCCCAGGTCCTGGGCGAGCGCGCGCAGGGCTGCCAGGAGCGCCACGGCTTCCCGGGCCCCCAGGCGCAGCGGGCGGGTCATGCCGCGGGCCTCGGTGAGCGTGACCATGCCCTGCTCGAGGGAGAACGCGTCGAAGTCGATGAGGTCGTAGGGCTGGTACCCGGGCGTGCCGGTCAGCCAGAGCGTCTCCACGTCGGCGAGCACCTGGTCGGGGCTGACGCCGAACTGCGCGGCGAGCTGCTCGACGCTGGCCCCGGAGGTGCGGTCCAGGTAGGCGACCATGCCGAGCAGCCGCAGCACCCGGTCGCTGGCGCGCTCAGCCACGGGGCACCTGGCCGAGACCGGCGGCGGTCCGTAGCAGGGACAGGACGGCGTCGCGGACCTCGGGCGGGTCGAGCACGAGCACCGCGTCGCCGTAGCCGACGACCTCCTCGGCCAGCTCCCAGCTCGTCCGGTAGGCGACCTGGACCACATCGCGGCCCGCGGCCACATCCGGTTCCGCAGCCTCGGCGGGCAGTGCGCGGGCCCGGAGCGCCTCGGCGCGCTCGGGGGCCAGTGCGAGCCGCGCCACGCCGGCCGCGCCGAGCGACCAGGACCGCTCGGCCTCCGCGAGCCGGACCGGGGCAGGCGGATCGAACGCCTCGGCCGGACCGACCATGCGCACCGTGCCCTCGATCCGCGACAGCCGGAAGGAACGCGCGGCACCGCGGTCGCGGTCATGGCCGATCAGCACCCACCCGCCACGTCGAGCCACCAGACGCCAGGGCTCGACGTGCCGGTCGCGCACCTGCCCGGTGGTGGCCGCACGGTAGGTGAACCGGACGGCGCGCCGCTGGTGCAAGGCATCGACCAGCGGGCCCAGCGCCGCGCCGCCGGCCCGCACGCGCGGCGCGAGACCGGCCACCAGGTCGCTGGACTGGGCCGACGGCGCTGCGGCCCGCAGCTTGGTCAGGGCCCGGGCGGAGTCCACCCGCAGACTTGCGTCCTGCCACAGCTGGGCGGCCAGGGAGAGCACGCCGAGCTCGGCCGAGGTGAGGTCCACCGGCGGGAGCGCGTATGCCTCCAGGTCGATGCGGTACCCGATGTCGTCGCCGTGCCCGGCGTCGGTCACGGTGAGCAGCGGGACGCCGAGCTCACGCAGGGTGTCCTTGTCGCGTTCGAACATCCGCTCGAACGCATCCGGGGTCGGGGCGTCCGCGTACCCGGCGACAGTGGCACGCACCTGCTCCTTGGTCAGTCGCGTGGGGGTGTTCACCAGGGCGATGACCAGGTCGAGCAGGCGCTCGTCGGGTGGGATGGAGGTACTCATCGGACCTAACGTAGCGGCCGGTAGCGTGGGCGCGTGATCGCGTGGCGGCAGGGCGTGGTGGTGTCGGTCGATGCGGGGTGGCACGGGGCACTCCCGCTGCGGGTCCGCGTGGACGGCGAGGCCCCGACCGAGGACCGGGAGCTGGCGGCCCTGGCCTACCCGGAGCTGATCGGGCCGATCGAGGTCGGTGCACGGGTGCTGCTCAACGTCTCGGCGCTGGTCCGTGGCCTGGGGACCGGCGGGTACGCGCTCGTGGTCGCCCGCACCGACACGCTGCCGGCGGATCCGACCGCCGGCCCGGGGCACCTGGTCAAGGCGCGGTACACACCGCTGCAGACGATGGTGCTCGGCGTCGACGAGCAGGAGTCGGCGCACCACGAGGTCCTGCGCGACGCCGACGACCTGGCCGGGATGCCGGTCGTCGTCGCCGATCTGCACTCGGCGCTCCCGGCGGTGGTCGCCGGGGTACGGCTGGCCGCGCACGAGGCGGGCCGGCCGGCGCTGCGGGTCGCCTACCTGCTCACCGACGGCGGCGCGCTGCCCGCCTGGTTCTCCCGGACCGTGAGCGTGCTGCGCGAGACCGGCTGGCTCGACACCTGCGTGAGCACCGGGCAGGCGTTCGGCGGTGACCTCGAGGCGGTCTCGGTGCACTCCGGGCTGCTGGCCGCGCGCTGGGTCGCCGGCGCCGATCTGGCCGTGGTCGCCCAGGGACCGGGCAACCTGGGGACCGGCACCCGGTGGGGCTTCTCGGGGGTGGCGGCCGGGGAGGCCGTCAACGCCGCGGCCGTGCTGGGCGGCCGCCCGGTGGCCTCGCTGCGGGTGTCGGGCGCCGACGAGCGGGAACGGCACCGCGGCATCTCCCATCACTCGCTGACAGCCTACGGGCGGGTCGCACTGGCCCCGGCGGATGTGGTGGTGCCCGTGCTCACCGGCGAGCTGACCGCGCTCGGCGCGCAGGTCCGGGAGCAGGCGTCGGCGCTGGGTGCCCCGGCCGGACGGCACCGGCTGGTGGAGGTCACGGCGGACGACGGCCTCCTCGATGCGCTGGGCGAGGTGCCCGTCCGGCTGTCCACCATGGGCCGGTCGCTCGGGCAGGACCCGGCCGCGTTCCTGGCGGCCGCGGCGGCCGGGCTGCATGCCGGTCGTCTGGTGCTCGAAGGCTGAGGGCTCCGCTGCATGGAACGGCGCGTCGCGCGCCGTGCACCGTGCGCGCCGGTCCGGGCGATCAGTCGTCGGCCGCGGTCGCGGTGTGCCGGGCCAGCAGGGTCGCGAGCCGCCGGGCCTCGCGCACGGCCCGCTCACCGTCCGAGCGCTGGACACCCATGACGGCGATCGTGTCGCCGTCCGCGAGGTCGAGCTGGACCCACGGGCGCCCCTGCCCGAACCGCACCGAGACCACCTCGGCCCAGCTCAGCCGACGGGTCACCACGAGGTTGCGGACCGTGAGTCCCGCGGGGTCCACCAGCAGGGCCACCGAGGCCTGACGCCAGCAGAACCACACGATCAGTGCACCGAGCACACCGAAGCCGATCTGGTCCGGGACGCCCACCCAGGTGCGGGTCCCCCACATGATCGCGAGCGTGCCGAGCACCACGAGCACCCCGACGCCCCACGAGACCAGGCGCGCCAGGCGCGGACGGAACGGGGCGTAGGGGGCGTCGGTCACAGCCGGCAGGCGTGGATCGAGGTCACGATGATCGCCCGAGCACCGACGTCGTACAGGTCGTCCATCACCCGGTTGGTCGCGGCTCTCGGCACCATCGCGCGCACGGCGCACCACTGCTTGTCATGCAGCGGGGACACCGTCGGGGACTCCAGACCGGGTGTGATCGCCACGGCGCGCTCGACCGCGGAGATCGGCACGTCGTAGTCCATGAGCACGTACTCGCGGGCCGTCAGCACCCCCTGCAGACGCCGGGTCAGCACGGCGAGCTCGTTGTCGTCGGCACCGGCACCGCGCACCATCACGGCCTCCGAGCGGAGGATCGGCTCGCCGAACACCTCCAGGCCCGCGGCCCGCAGGGTCGTGCCGGTCTCGACGACGTCGGCGATGACGTCGGCGACGCCCAGCCGGATCGAGGACTCCACGGCCCCGTCGAGCCGGACCACCGACGACGGCTCGATCCCGCGCCCACCCAGGAACTGGGCGACCAGCACCGGATAGGACGTCGCGATGCGGCGACCGGCCACCTCCTCGACACCCGACAGCTCGCCGGCCGTCGCCGCGAACCGGAAGGTCGAGCGGCCGAAGCCCAGCGGCAGGTGCTCCGTGGCCGCCGAGCCGGAGTCGATGAGCAGGTCACGGCCAGTGATCCCGACGTCGACGGTGCCCTGCCCGACGTACACCGCGACGTCGCGCGGGCGCAGGAAGAAGAACTCCACGTCGTTGTCGGGATCGGGCAGCACCAGCTCGCGCGGATCGCGCCGCTGGCGGTATCCCGCCTCACGGAGCATCTGGACGGCGGGCTCGGAGAGCGACCCCTTGTTCGGGACGGCGATCCTCAGCATGTGCGGCTCACAGGTGGGCGTAGACGTCGGCCAGGGTCAGCCCGCGCGCGAGCATGAGCACCTGGGCGTGGTACAGCAGCTGCGAGATCTCCTCGGCCGTCCGCTCATCGGACTCGTACTCGGCGGCCATCCACACCTCGGCGGCCTCCTCGACGACCTTCTTGCCGATCGCATGGACCCCCGCCTCGAGCTCGGCGACGGTGCGCGATCCGGCCGGACGGGTAGCGGCCTTGGCGGCGAGCTCGGCGAACAGGTCCTCGAACGTCTTCACGACCGCGATGCTAGACGGCCCGGCGACCTGCGCGCCGGGCCCGTCCATTTCCCCGCTGGTGCCCGGACCTCAGACGGCGTCGGGCGAGGTGAGCTCGCGCAGCGCGAGGACGGTGCCGAGCGCGGCGAGCGCGGCCTCGGCGCCCTTGTCCTCATGCGACCCGGCCCGGCCGACACGGTCGAGCGCCTGCAGCTCGTTGTCGACCGTCAACACCCCGAACCCGACCGGCACACCGGTGGTCAGCGCGACCTCGGTCAGGCCGTAGGTCACCGACTGGCAGACGTAGTCGAAGTGCGGCGTTCCACCACGGACCACCACACCGAGCGCGACGACGGCGTCGACCCCGCTGCGTGCGGCATGCAGGGCCGCCACCGACAGCTCGATGGCACCGGGCACCCGGACCACCTGCACGTCCTGGACCCCGGACTCCTCGAGCGCCGCCAACGCGCCCTCCAGGAGCCCGCTCATCACCTGGTCGTGCCACCGTGAGGCCACGACGATGACGCGCATCCCGCCGCCGTCGACGGCAAGCTCGGGTGCTCCGGCTCCGCTCATGAGCGTGCTCCTTCGTCCAGCACGTGCCCCATGGCCGTGCGCTTGGTCTCCAGGTACGCCGCGTTGTGCGGCGTACGCCCCACCTGGAGGCCGCGGACCTCGACGACGTCGATGCCGTGTGCACGCAGACCGGCGACCTTGGCGGGGTTGTTCGTCAGCAGTGTGACTGCTGTGACGCCCAGGTCCGTCAGAATCGCCGCACCGGCGCCGTACTCGCGTCGGTCCACCGGCCACCCGAGGTCCAGGTTGGCCTCGACGGTGTCCCGGCCCTCGTCCTGCAGCGCGTACGCCGCGATCTTCGCGAGCAGGCCGATCCCCCGGCCCTCATGACCCCGCAGGTAGACCACGGCACCGCCCTGCTCGGCCGCGAGCCGCATCGATTCGTGCAGCTGCGGCCCGCAGTCGCAGCGCGCCGAGCCGAACGCGTCACCGGTCAGGCACTCGGAGTGCACCCGGACCACCGGGACCTGCGCGAGGCCGCCGATCGGGACCAGCGCCACGTGCTCGGCACCTGTGCGCAGGTCCCGGTAGCCGTGCAGCGTGAAGTCCCCGTACTGGGTGGGCAGGAGGGCGTGCGAGGTCCGGTGCACCCGCGGTGCCGCCGGTGCCGCCTCGGCCGCCACCGGCAGATCGTCGTGCTCGATGCGCCAGCGCACCAGATCGTCGATCGTCAGGACCACCAGGCCTTCGAGCGCGGCCAACCGCTGGGTGTCCGGCAGCCGCATCATCGAACCGTCATCGTGCACGAGCTCGGCGATACCGGCCACCGGCTCGAGCCCCGCAAGCCGGCACAGGTCGACCGCGGCCTCGGTGTGGCCGCCCCGGTGCAGCACTCCCCCGGGTGCCGCCCGCAGCGGGAGGACGTGCCCCGGGCGGATCAGGTCGACCGGCCCGCTCGCCGGGTCGGCCAGCACGTGCAAGGTGCGCGTGCGGTCGGCGGCCGAGATCCCCGTGGTGACGCCCGTCGCGGCATCGACGGTCACGGTGTAGGCCGTCCGGCGGGGGTCCTGGCTGGACGGCACCATGAGCGGCAGGTCGAGGGCATCGGCGCGGGCGGCCGGCATCGGTGCGCACAGGTACCCCGAGGAGTGCCGGATCGTCCAGCCCAGCCACGCCGGGGTCGCCGACTGCGCCGCCAGGATGACGTCGGCCTCGTTCTCCCGGTCGGCCGAGTCGACGACCAGCACGGGCCGCCCGGCGCGCAGCTCGTCGAGCGCCTGCTCGACGGTCCCCGTCGGGGGCAGCGGGCCGTTCATCGGGTCACCGTCAGCAGCTGTTCGGTGTACTTCGCGAGCACGTCGACCTCCAGGTTGACCTGCGCACCGGGGTCC
>JAHIJU010000401.1 GCA_018898235.1 Actinomycetota bacterium
GCAGCGCGACGCCCACGACGACCAGCACCGAGACCGCGTTGGCGACCAGCGAGGTCAGCACGTGCGCCCAGAGGATCGACGACCTCGCGATCGGCATGGAGGCGAACCGCTCGACGATGCCGCCCTTCATGTCGAGGAACAGCCGGAACGCGGTGTACGAGATGCCCGAGGCGATCGTGATGACCAGGATGCCGGGCAGCAGGTAGGTGACGTACGGCCCGGGCTGCGACCCCGTGTCGATGGCGCCGCCGAACACGTAGACGAACAGCAGCATGAAGGCGATCGGCATGACTGCGGTCGTGATGATCGTGTCGAGGCTGCGCGAGACGTGGCGCAGGGACCGGCCCAGCAGGGCGCCGGTGTCGGCGACGAATCGCCCGTTCATGACTGGTCCTCATTCGTCGTGGGTGCCGCCGGCGTTGCCGCGCCCGACCCGCCGGGGTCCGCGTCGCCGAGGTTCGAGTCGCCGCGGCTCGCGTCGCCGAGGTTCGGGTCGTGCCCGACGAGGGCGAGGAACACGTCCTCGAGGGTCGGCTGCTTCTCGACGTACTCGACGGTGGCGGGCGGCAGCAGCGCCGTGAGCTCGGCGAGCGTGCCGTTCACCAGAATCCGGCCGCCGTGCAGGATCGCGATGCGGTCGGCGAGCTGTTCGGCCTCGTCCAGGTACTGCGTGGTGAGCAGCACGGTGGTGCCACCGGCCGCGAGCTCCTTGACAGCCCGCCACACCTCGAGGCGCGCCTGGGGGTCGAGCCCGGTCGTCGGCTCGTCGAGCACGATGACCGGCGGGTTGCCGATGAGGCTCATCGCGATGTCGAGACGCCGACGCATCCCGCCCGAGTACGTCGACACCCGGCGTGCGGCCGCGTCGGCCAGGGCGAAGCGGACCAGGAGCTCGTCGGCGACGGCGCCCGGAGCCTTCAGGTGCCGGAGCCGGGCGATCAGGACGAGGTTCTCCCGCCCGGTGAGCAGCTCGTCGACGGCCGCGAACTGGCCGGTGAGGCTGATCGACCCGCGCACGTCACCTGCCTGGGTGACGACGTCGAACCCGTTGACGACGGCCGTGCCGCCGTCGGCCCGCAGCAGCGTGGCCAGGATCCGCACGACCGTGGTCTTGCCCGCGCCGTTCGAGCCGAGCAGGGCGACGATGCTGCCGCGCGCGACGTCGAGGTCCACGCCGCGCAGCACCGCCACGTCCTTGTACGCCTTGCGCAGGCCACGCACGCGGATCGCCGGTGCGGAGGCCGACGACCCGGTCACGGGCCGACTCCCCGGTCACCTGCGGCGGCGTCGATGGCCCTCGTCAGCCGGGCGCGCTCCTTGTCGATCCACCGGGCGCCGCCGTAGGCCTGGGCGAACGCCTCGGCGAACTCGACCGGGTCGTCCCCGACGATCTCGCGGACCGAGGTGCCGTCGGCCGCCGCGCGCTCCCACAGGTCGGCGAAGTCGCCGAACATCGTGACGAGCACGGCGCCGTCCGTGACGCCGCCGAAGTACGTGAAGTACCGCTGCAAGGCGGTGGCGGCGCTCGCGTACGGCTCAGGGAGCGCGTCGAGCCGGGCCTTGTCCTGCTTGTACTGCCGCTTCTGCTCGAGCGATCCGGTGACCGTCTCGATCCACTTCGCTGCCATGTCAGCCGTTCCCTTCGCGGAGCTGTCCCAGTCGTTCGGAGAGGAAAGCCCAGGTGCGCCAGAACTCGTCGAGGTACTCCCGGCCCTGGGGGTTGAGCGAGTAGACCTTGCGCGGCGGCCCCTTCTCGGAGGGGACCTTCTCGACGTCGACGAGGCCGCGCTGCTCGACCCGGACGAGCAGCGCGTACACGGTGCCCTCGGCGATGTCGGCGAAGCCCTCCTCGCGCAGCCGCGCGGTGATCTCGTACCCGTACGCGGGCCTGACCAGCAGGATCGCCAGGACGATCCCTTCGAGGGTGCCCTTGAGCATCTCGGTCATCTGCTTGCCCACGCCGGATCTCCGCTCGCTACTCAGTGGTGATGACTACCGGTAGACAGTATCACTGAGTAGCGAGGTGGCCAAGGGGGTGCCAGGCGGGACGATCCGCGTCGGGGGCGGCCGAGGGCGCTGCGACGTCCTACAGGTTGAACCCGCCCGAGGCCTCGACGTCCTGCCCCGTGACCCAGGCGGCCTCCTCGGACAGCAGGAAGGCGATGACGCGCCCGACGTCCTGGGACTCCCCGATCCGACCCAGCGCGGTCCGGGCCGCCAACGGCTCGATCACCTCGGGGTGCGTGGTGAAGGCGTCACCGCCGAGGCTGGTCCGCGTCGCGCCCGGTGCCACCGAGTTCACCCGGATGCCCCGCGGTGCGAGCTCCTTGGCCAGGTAGCGCGTCATCACGACCAGACCACCCTTCATGGCCGCGTAGGCGGAGTACCCGGGTTCCAGACCGAGCCGGTGGGAGGCCGCGGTGCTCGTGGTGTTGACGATGGCGCCGCCGTCCGCCACGAGCGGCAGCAGCGCCTGGGTGAGGAGGTACGGGCCCTTGAGCAGCACGCGGTAGAGCGAGTCGAGCTGGTCCTCGGTGGTGTCCTCGACGAGCGCCGCGCGGGCGAAGCCGGCGTTGTTGACCAGACCGGTGAGCCGGCGCTCGTCCCAGGTCTCGGCGAGGGCCTGCCGGACCTGCGCGACGAAGTCGGGGAACGTCTCGGCCCGGCCGGTGTCCAGCGGCAGCGCCACGGCGGTACCCCCGACCTGCTCGACCTGGTCGACGGTCTGCAGGGCACGGTCACGACGGGCGTTGTAGGTGACGATCACCCCGCAGCCGCGCCGCGCGACCTCGACGGCCGTTCCTTGCCCGATCCCGGAGCTTGCGCCGGTGATGAGAGTGATGTCCATGGTGGTGCCTCCTGGCGATGAGGTGACGGCGCCGCGCACACGTCGCGGACACGGCACGTCTGGTGCCGATCGCCGGTCTCCAGCACACCAGCGGGACCCTGCGCGCACCTAGACCGATCCCCGCAGGCTCTTGCCTGATCCTGCTCAGATCGGCAGCAACGGGTGGTCACCCCGACGACCGGCTGGTTACATCGCCGACATGGTCCTCGACGAGCTACGCGCCCTCATCACCCGCCACGCCCGTGCCGGCATCACCAGCACGCCCGACGGTGTGCACATCTCGCTGGTCGAGGAGCCCGGTCCCCCGGCGCCCTCGACC
>JAHIJU010000402.1 GCA_018898235.1 Actinomycetota bacterium
GCCCCGATCCGGTCCCTCCTGAGAGCAGAGTCTTCCCGTGACCACGCGTCCCGCCGGCGAGCACGCCCCGGCTTCCCCGATCCCGCCTGCCGCTGCATCGGTCCTCGCCGCGGTCCCGGCCGCGCCCGGCGCGCGGGTGCGCGACCTGCACCCGGGCTGGTTCGCCTCGGTGATGGGCACCGCCATCCTTGCGGTCGCCGCCTACGACAACCCGGGGGGCCTGCCGGCACTGCGGGGCGCGGCGCACGGGATCGGTGCGGTGCTGGCGGTGGCGGCCTACGCGATCGGCGTCGTGCTGATCGTGGCGTACGCCGCCCGCTGGGTCCGCCACCGTCCGGCCGCTCTCGCCGACCTGCGTCACCCCGTGCTCGGTGCGATGCATGCGACCGTGCCGGCCGGTCTGCTCGTGCTGGCCGTGATGACCTCCGTCGTCGGGCCGCAGCTGTTCCCCGACGCGGTCGTGACCGTGATCGCCGCAGCGTTGGCGGGGCTGGGCGCGGTGCTGGGCCTGGTGGTCAGCGTGGCGTTCTCCTACCAGCTCTTCGTCAGCGAGCACCCCGCCAGCGCCGTGAACGGCGGGTGGTTCATCCCACCGGTCGCGACGGCCATCATCCCGATGGCGCTGATGCCGCTCATGCCCCATGTCGGGGCGGGCAGCGCACGGCTGCTGCTCGTGCTGGGCTACGCCGCGCTCGGCGTGGGGTTCATGCTGTTCCTGCTCATCATGGGGCTGCTGCACGACCGCCTCGTGCTGCACACCCTGCCGCCCGCCGCGCTGGCCCCCACGGTCTGGATCGCGCTGGGGCCGGTGGGCGTCAGCTCGCTCGCCATGCTGGCACTCGCCCGTGCGGGGCAGTCCGTGCTCGGCGACGCTGCCGCCACGGTCGTCGTGATCAGCCAACTGTTCGCAACTGCGCTGTGGGGGTTCGGGCTGTGGTGGCTCGTCCTGGCGGTCGCCCTGCTCGTGCGGTACGCCCGTGCCGGGGCCATCCCCTTCCACCTGGGTTGGTGGGCCTTCACGTTCCCGCTCGGTGCGTTCACCGTGGCCACCCTGACGTTGGCGCGCGCCTGGCAGACCCCCGCACTGGAGGCCGTCGCGGTGGTCCTCTTCCTGGGGCTCGCGGCCGCGTGGCTCGTGGTGAGCGTGCGGACGATCGCGGCGGTCCGCAGCGGCCGCGTCTGGCAGCGCTGACCGCCTGTCGAACCGGAACCTCGACCGGCTCCGGGGCCGGTCTCCGCGGGCGGTCTCAGTGGGTGGGCCGGGGCTGGTGCTCGGCGACCCACGCCTGCGCGGCGATCTGGACCGCGTCCCACGGCGAGCCCAGCGGCGGCGTGTAGGACAGGTCGAGCTGCGCCAGGCCGTCGACCGTCATGGCGTGGAAGAGAGCGGTCGCGTAGGTGTCGACCCGCTTCGCGGTCTCGGTCGAGCGGGCGCCGACGAGCTGGGCGCCCAGCAGCCTGCCGGTGTGCTGGTCGCCCGTGACCCGGATCGTGATCGGTGAGGCGCCGGGGTAGTACGCCTTGTGGTCGTCGGGCGCGGTCTGGGTGGTCACCGGGGTGAAGCCCGCGGCCACCGCCTCGTGCTCGCGCAGCCCGGTCCGTGCGGCGACCAGGTCGAAGACCTTGACCACCTGGGTGCCCAACGAACCGGCGTAGGTCGCCGACCCGCCGACGGCGTTCTCGCCCGCGACGCGCCCCTGCTTGTGGGCCGTGGTCCCGAGCGGCAGGTACGTCGTGCCGAGCAGGCGGTGGGCCGTGGTGACGCAGTCCCCGGCCGCCCACACCTCGGCCAGGCCGGTCGCCATGTCCGGGCGGACGTTCACCGCACCGCGGGGACCCGTGGTCGCACCGGCGGCGACGAGCAGCTCGGTGTCGGGGCGCACGCCGACCACCACGAGGACCAGGTCGACATCCCAGGCCACCGGCTGCCGGTCGGGGCCTTCGCCGATCACGTGCAGCCCGCCGCTCTCGCCGCGGGCGATGCGCCGCACCGTCGTGCGGGTGTGGACGTCGACCCCGTGCCGGTCGAGCTCGGCACGCACGAGCGCACCGAGCTCGGGGTCCACCGTCGGGAGCACCTGCGGCAGCATCTCGACCTGGGTCACCGCGATCCCGCGGGCGGTCAGCCCCTCGGCCATCTCGAGCCCGACGTAGCCGGCGCCGACGATCAGCGCGGTGCGCGGCGAACGCCGTTCGAGGGATGCGGTGAGCGCGAAGGTGTCACCCATGGTGTGCAGCAGGTGCACGCCGTCGTCGGGTCCCAGGTCGTCGAGCCCGGCGATCGGTGGGCGTACCGGCACGGCACCGGTCCCGACCACGAGGGCGTCGTAGTCGAGCCACGTCAGGTTCTGGTCCGGACCGCGGACCTGCAGACGGTGCCCGTCGACGTCGATGTGCGTCGCGAGCGTGTCGAGGTGCAGGTCCATCCCGGTCGCCTGCAGATCGGCGTGGGTGCGGTGGGCCAGGTTGCGCCAGTGACCCACCTCGCCCGAGACGTAGTAGGGGATGCCGCAGATCGAGAAGTTCGGGTAGGCGTCGGCGACGACCACGCTCACCCGGCTGGTCGGGTCGAGCTCGCGGGCTCGCAGCGCGGCGCTGATACCCGCGTCGCTGCCGCCGATGGCGATGACGTGCATGCTGGTCAACCTCCGTGGTGGTCCGGTCACTGCACGTGCTGGTCGGCGCCCCGGCGGTGGTGGGTCACAGCGGCTGGACGGGCACGCCCAGCTCGTCCAGCAGCACGGTCACCCGGCGGCGGATCTCGTCGCGGATCGGGCGCACGGCGGCCACGCCCTGGCCGGCCGGGTCCTCCAGCACCCAGTCCTCGTAACGCTTGCCCGGGTAGAACGGGCAGGTGTCGCCGCAGCCCA
>JAHIJU010000403.1 GCA_018898235.1 Actinomycetota bacterium
CCGTGCGCGTGCGGGATGGCGGCGATGACGTCGCGGACGATCTGGTGCGGGGCCTCGAACCCGAACTCGGCGGGGTTGCCGGTGTTGAGCCACAGCACCTTGAGTCCCTCGGCCTCCAGGCGGGCGGCCTCGGTCACGGCCTTGCCGCGGATCTCGTAGAGGACGTTCTTGAGCTTGGAGGACTGGTCGAGGGAGCGAGGCATGGATCCGAGCCTAGCCTCGCCGCACGTCGTCCTCGCGGCTTCCGGCGGGCTCGTGGTGCCGTCGACGGGCGTGCGCGGGCACCCGCAGACCACTGGCGCGCAGGCGACGGACGAGCTCGTGCGCATCCACCGCCTGTGCGCCGAGGGACACCAGATCGTCGTAGCGGCCGATCGGGACGTCGTAGTGGTCAAGGTCGAAGGACCGCGGGGGGAGCCCGGCGCGCTCGGCGAACTCGTGCAGCTCGGTCAGCGAGGTGTCGCTGACCAGGTGACCCCACGCGGTGCCGTGCCGCGGCCACATCGGCGGGTCGACGAGCACGGCCATGGGGCGAGCCTACGGCCGCGGGTACCGACCGCCGGGCTGGGGTGCGGCCGGTACCCGCGAGTCCCGGATCAGCCGGCGAACATCCGCGAGGCCTGGGTCTCGGCGTCGTCGTAGGCGCGGGCGGCGGCCTGCATGGCGGCCGTGATCTGGGCGAGCGAGCGGTCGACGTGCGCGCTCGCGGCCGACCAGTCCGCGACGATCGCCGAGAACTGGCCGGACGCCGCACCCTGCCAGTCGGTCTGCAGATCGGCGAGCTGCCGCTGCATCCCCGCGACCTCGGACGCGATGGTCGCGGCGCGGGACTGCACGGCCGCGGCGGTGGTCGCGAGCGCTGCCGCGTCGACCTGGTACCTGCTCATGGAGGGCCTCCTGGGTTCATCGGGCCGGTGCGCCCGTGCTCCCAGGGTTGCCGCCCGCCGACTGGGTGCAGCCCGGCTGGCACGTCAGCGCGCTGCGGACGTGCCAGCCGCAGCGGCTGGGGACGGCTCGCGGTGGTCAGCCCGCGGGCTGCTCCCCCGAGGATGCCGGGACCGCCGCCTTCGGCGCGTCCGCGTGCACGGCGGGCGCGTCCGCGGGGGTCGCCGCCCGCAGCATCCCGGTCGGCGGGTGGATCAGGGTGTGCTCGAACGGGACGCCGAGCTCGGTGAGCTCGCGCTCGACCCGCTGGAGCTCGGCCTGCAGGTTCTGCCGGGCCGGGCCCTCCCACTGGGCGGACAGCGGGGAGTGGAACAGGTTCTTGCGGCACAGCAGCTTGCCCAGGATCCGGGCGCGCGCCTTGAGGTAGTCCTCGACCGGCACGTGGGAGTACTCGGCCCGCACGTCGTGCAGGTACGTCTTGTACTTCTGCGGCTCGGTGGCCAGCATCGCCAGGTCGGCGTCGCACAGCACCGCGGCGTCCATGTCGGCCGGCGCGGGGCTGTGGCGGACCAGCATCGACACCAGGTCGCTGACCCGGCGTGCCCGCTCGGCCGGAACCCCCAGGGCGGTCAGCTCCCTCATCGCCACGACAGCACTGGCGACCTCGTCCTCACCGCCGCGGGTGGCGTACGTCTTGTACTTCGCGGAGTCGAAGACGGCCCCGTGGTACCAGGCGGCGAGCCTGACGATGGCCGGTTCGTGGGTCTCCTCACCGAGCTCGTCGACCCGGGCCAGCACGTCGACCAGGTGCTTGAGGTTGTGGAAGTGCCGCTCCGGGTCCCGCCAACGGTCGAGGAGCCGGTCGGCGGTCTCACGGATCTGTTCGGGTGTGGCCGTCGCCCCGGCAGCGATGACGCTGCGGGTGAACGACGGGCACAACCACTGCGGTGCGTCGGGGACGCCCATGAGGAAGCCTTCTCACTGGAGACAAAGACCCATCATCGTAGGCCGTCCTCGTCCCGTTCGTTGCCAGGACCCGGGTCCTGGGGGAGTGCGACGCGCACCGTCGTCCCACCGCCGGCTGTGGTGAGCAGCTCGACGGTGCCGTGGTGGGCGGCGACGATCGAGGCCACGATCGCCATGCCCAGCCCCGCGCCGCCGGAGTCGCGGGTCCGGGAGGCGTCCACCCGGTAGAACCGCTCGAACACCCGGTCGGCGTGCTCCGGGGCGATGCCGGGGCCGTGGTCCCGGACCTCGATGACCCCCACGGGTTCGCCGGCCGGACCGGTCGCGGCGCCGATGGCCAGCTCGGCCGCGGTGCCCGAGGGCGTGTGCCGGACCACGTTGCCGACCAGGTTGGCGACCACCTGGCGGACCCGGGCCTCATCGGCGCGGACCCAGCAGGCTGCGGCGCTCCCGTCGCCGTCCAACGGGAGCAGCCGGGTCGGCCGGTGCGGGTCGAGGGCCTGCAGGTCGCCGAGCGCATCGGCGGCCAGGACCAGCAGGTCCACCGGAGCCAGGTCGAGCGGGCGGCCCTCGTCCAGGCGCGCGAGCGCGAGCAGGTCTTCCACGAGCGTGCCCATCCGGGTGGCCGAACCCTCGATGCGCTTCATCGTGTCGTCCATCGCGTGCGGCGTGGCCAGCGCACCCATCCGGTACAGCTCGGCGTAGCCGCGGATCGCCGCGAGCGGGGTGCGCAGCTCGTGGGACGCGTCCGCGACGAACCGGCGCATCCGGGCCTCGGAGGCGGTGCGGGCGGAGAACGCCTGCTCGATCTGGGAGAGCATGCCGTTGAGCGCCAGGCCGAGCCGACCGACCTCGGTGCGCTCCGGGGCCGTCGGGATGCGTCGGGACAGGTCCCCGTCGGCGATGGCGGCCGCGGTCCGCTCGATCTCCCGCAGCGGGCGCAGCGAGCGGTTGACCGCCCAGGCGCCGGTCAGGCCGCCGACCAGGATGATCCCCAGCCCGGACTTGAGCAGGACAGCCGCCAGCTGGCGCGTGGTCTCCTGGATGTCGCCCAGCGGGAGCGCGATCACCACCGAGCCGGCGAGCTCACCGGTGTCGCGGTTGTAGATCGGGTACGCCACGGCGCGCCAGGCGACCGTCGTATCGGAGGTCACCGTGAACGGCTGGCCCTGGATCGCCTCCGCCCGGGTCATCGAGACCTCCGGGAGCGCGGGGGTGCCGTACTCGGCCTGGGCGACCCGCGTGGGCGTGGTCGACACGTCCGTGCTCCCCAACTGGATCCGCAGGCAGTAGTCGGTGGGCAGGTAGCTCGACTGGGAACCGTTGAGGTAGTCCGAGAGCGTCTGCGTGGCGGCGGCCTTGCCCTCGGCCCGCAGCTTGGTGTCGACCTGGGTGACCAGGAACCGCTGCAGCAGCGTCGCGCTCAGCAGCCCGGCCACCACGAGCCCGAACGCGATGAGGGCCGTGAGGATCACCACGAGCCGGACCAGCAGGGACCAGCCGTGCAGCGCCTGCCGGATGCGGCCCATCAGGATTCGCGCAGCATGTACCCGACGCCGCGTTTGGTGTGGATCAGGGGACGCAGCTCCTGACCGTCGGCACCCGTGAGCTGGTCGATCTTGCGGCGCAGGTAGGAGATGTACGACTCGACGATGTTCGCGTCGCCGCCCCACTCGTACTGCCAGACGTGGTCGAGGATCTGCACCTTCGACAGCACCCGGCCGGGGTTGAGCATGAGGTAGCGC
>JAHIJU010000404.1 GCA_018898235.1 Actinomycetota bacterium
ACCGTTGCTCTGCGGAGAAAAGACACAGCAGCCGGGGCCGCACGTGGAGACACGGTGCCGCCCCGCTTCCACGTTAGAGGGGGTCGATGCCATGGGGCGCGGCCGTCAGAAGGCTAAGCAGACCAAGGTCGCTCGCGAGCTCAAGTACTCGAGCTACGAGCCGAACTACCGCCAGCTCGAGCGCGAGCTGGCGGGCGGGAGCAGCGCCATCGACACCAAGGACGAGCGCTCGTCCGACGACCCCCGACAGGACCCCTGGGCCGATCCCGGCGACTAGTCGCCGACGCGACGAGGCCGCAGGTCCGTCACCGCGACCCGCCGGACCCGGCGGGCTCCCACTGCGGGCGCCCGCCGGCAAGCCTGTTCTGCACTACCCCAGTCGGTAGCTGCCTGACAGGTGCACCGCGCCACCGGCCACACCCTTGGTCCCGGCGATCAGGTCGGGCGAACCCAGCACGTCACGCGCCGGGTCGAGGTCGCGGACCCGGCCGAGCTCCCAGGCCGGGAGCCCGAGCTGCGCGGCACGTGCGAGCACACCGTCGACCGATCCGGGCTCGACGACGGCGACCATGCCGACCCCGAGGTTGAGCGTCGCCTCCAGATCGCCCCACGGCACCTGACCGAGCCGCTGGACCACCGCGAACACCGGCGGGACCGTCCAGCCCGCACGGTCCACCTCGGCCACCACCTCCGCGGGGAGCACCCGCGCCAGGTTCGCCGCCAGGCCGCCACCGGTGACGTGCGACAGGGCGTGCACACCGCCCTCGGCGACCAGTGCCAGCACATCGCTCGCATAGACCCTCGTGGGTTCGAGCAGCTCGGCGCCGAGCGTGCGGCCGAACTCGTCGACGTGCCGGTCCAGGGACCAGCCCGCGGCCGCGATCACCGCCCGCACCAGCGAGTAGCCGTTGGAGTGCAGCCCCGAGGACGCGAGCGCCACCAGCACGTCACCGGGACGGACCCGGTCCGGGCCGAGGACGGAGTCGGTCTCCACGACGCCCGTCGCGGCACCCGCCACGTCGTACTCGTCGGGGGCCAGCAGCCCGGGGTGCTCGGCGGTCTCGCCGCCCAGCAGCGCCGTCCCGGCGACCTTGCAGGCTGCCGCGATGCCCCGGACGACGTCGGCGATGCGCTCGGGAACCACCCGGCCGCAGGCGATGTAGTCGGTCATGAACAGCGGCGTCGCACCGACCACCACGATGTCGTCGACCACCATGCCGACCAGGTCGAACCCGATGGTGTCGTGCACGTCGAGGGCCTGGGCGATGGCGACCTTCGTGCCCACACCATCGGTCGAGGTCGCCAGCACCGGGTGCCGGTAGCCCACCAGCGCCGAGGCGTCCCACATCCCCGCGAAGCCACCGACCCCGCCCATGACCTGCGGGCCGTGCGTCGCGCGCACGGCGTCCTTCATCAGCTCGACGGCCCTGTCCCCCGCGGCGGTGTCCACCCCGGCCGAGGCGTAGGTGATCGACTCGTTCACGGGTGGTCCAGGGCGCCCGCGGCGCCCGCCCCCGGCAGCAGCGAGGCGAGCCCGTCGGCCGGGGCGCCCAGCGGCAGCTCGTTCTGCTCCAGCAGGTACTTGCCGAGCCGGTCGTCGGGTGGCAGCTCGATCGGGTAGCGACCGGTGAAGCAGGCGGTGCACAGCTGCCCGACGGGCTGCTCGGTGGCTGCCACGAGACCCTCGATCGAGATGTAGCCGAGGGAGTCCGCACCGAGCGAGGCGGCGATCTCGTCGGCCGACAGACCGTTGGCGATGAGCTCGGCCCGGGAGGCGAAGTCGATGCCGTAGAAGCACGGCCACTTCACCGGGGGCGAGCTGATCCGCACGTGCACCTCGGCGGCGCCGGCCTCGCGCAGCATCCGGACCAGCGCGCGCTGGGTGTTGCCGCGCACGATCGAGTCGTCGACCACTACGAGGCGCTTGCCCTTGATGACCTCGCGCAACGGGTTCAGCTTGAGCCGGATGCCGAGCTGGCGCAGCGTCTGGCTCGGCTGGATGAAGGTGCGGCCCACGTAGGCGTTCTTCGTCAGGCCCTGACCGAACGGGATGCCCGAGGCGGCCGCGTAGCCCACCGCGGCCGGGGTGCCGGACTCGGGGACCGGGATCACCAGATCGGCCTCGACGGGGTGCTCGGCCGCCAGCCGACGGCCCATCGCGACCCGCGCCGCGTGCACCGACCGACCGGCGATCGCCGTGTCGGGCCGGGCCAGGTAGACGTACTCGAAGATGCAGCCGGCGCGGTCCACCGGGGCGAACCGGGTGCTGCGCAACCCGTCGGAGTCGATCGCGATGAGCTCACCGGGCTCGACCTCACGGACGAAGGACGCACCGACGATGTCCAGGGCGCTCGTCTCGGAGGCCACCACCCAACCGCGTTCGAGCCGGCCGAGGACCAACGGGCGCACACCCTGCGGGTCACGGGCGGCGTACAGCGTCGTCTCGTCCATGAAGACCAGGCAGTAGGCGCCGCGCAGCCGCGGCAGCACCTCGAGGGCCGTGGCCTCCAGGGTGTGGTCCGGGTCGCCCGCCAGCAGGGCCGTGACCAGGGCGGTGTCGGTGGTGTTGCCGCGGGCCAGCTCACCGCGACGCTTGCTGCCGTACCGCTCGGCGACCAGGTCGACCAGCTCGGCCGTGTTCGTGAGATTGCCGTTGTGGCCGAGGGCCACCGTGCCGGCCGCCGTCGGGCCGAGCGTCGGCTGGGCGTTCTCCCAGGTCGAGGCCCCGGTGGTGGAGTACCGGCAGTGACCGATGGCCAGGTGGCCGGTCAGGGCCGACAGGGCCGTCTCGTCGAAGACCTGGGAGACCAGGCCCATGTCCTTGTAGACCAGCAGGTGCGAGCCGTCGGAGGTCGCGATGCCGGCCGACTCCTGGCCCCGGTGCTGCAGGGCGTACAGGCCGAAGTAGGCAAGCTTGGCGACCTCCTCACCGGGTGCCCAGACACCGAAGACCCCGCAGGCATCCTGCGGGCCCTTCTCCTGAGGGTTGAGGTCGTGCGTCAGTCGTCCGTCCGCGCTCCGGGCCACAGGCACCATGGTCGCACACCCGGGAGGAGCGCCCCCTGACCGTCCGCCCGTCAGCGACGGCTTCGACGATCGGCGCGTACGCCCAGCGCCGCGCCGACGAGGCCGCCGACCAGACCGAGCGCCGCCGACGTGACGAGGACCACGCCGTTGTAGCCGCCGAGCATCGGCAGCACACCGCCCGAACCCTCGGACGACAATCCGCTGCCCCGGATCGCGACCAGCGTCAGCACGGTGCCCAGGACCAGACCGGCCAGCACACCGGCGACGACGAACGAGCCGAGGCGGGGGGCGCGGCGGACCCGCCCCTCGACCGCGTGGGCGAGCAGCCACTCCTCGGTGGGCGGGGCGTCGTCCGGGGTGGGCGGGGCGTCGTCCGGGGTGGGCACCAGGTCGTCCGGCGCGGGCTCACCGGACGGCTGGTCGGGGAGGTCGGCCGGGAGGCGCTCGTCTGGCACGCGGCGATCCTAGGTCGGGGCGGACCTCACCGCTGACGGGTGGCCTGGAGCGGCAGCAGACCCGACAGATCGGCGCGTTCCCCCGAGGCGGTGAGCCGTGCCGTCGCGACCGCGTCGTGCCAGGTCACAAGCCCGGTCACCAGCTCGAGCCAGGTCGCCGGATCGGTCTGGACCACGTTGGGCGGGGTGCCACGGGTGTGCCGCGGGCCCTCCACGGCCTGCACGGCACCGTCGGGCGGTACCCGCACCTCGACGGTGTGACCGGGCGCGACGTCCGCCAGCTCCTCCAGGGTGAACCGGACCGCGGTCCGGCGCGCGACGCGGTCGGTCGGGTCCGCCCGCCACGCGGCGAGGGCCGCCCGGCCGTCGGAGGGATCGGTGCGTCGCACCCGCCCATCATGCCGCCCGGCGCCCACCGGTTCACGGCGGGCGCGGGCGGCCGTCGGCTCGCGGGGGCGGTACGCCGGTGCTGCCCCCATCGCACCCGGTACCGTCTGCGCCACGCGGAACCGGCCCGGCCGGGCACGTCCGACGTACGCCACGGCCAGACGGAAGGGGTCGCAGCATGCGGATGCCTGCGGAGGGCGAACAGCACGAGCGGACCTGGATGGCCTGGCCGTCGGGCGGGTACACGCTCGGCGACGACGAGGCCGCCGCGGACACCGCCCGCAGCACCTGGGCCGCTGTCGCGAGCGCCGTGCACCGGTTCGAACCGGTGTCGATGCTGGTGGACCCGGCCGAGGTCGACGTGGCCCGCCGGTACCTGCCCGACGGCATCGAGGTGCACCCGGTGCCGCTGGACGACGCGTGGATGCGCGACATGGGTCCCACGTTCGTCGCCGGGCCCGACGGACCGGTCGCGGTGTGCTGGGTGTTCAACGGGTGGGGCGCCCAGGACTGGGCGCGCTGGGACCGCGACACGCTCGTCGGCCGGGCCGTCGCCGAGCTGGCGCGGGTGCCCGCACTGGCCTCGCCCCTGGTCGCCGAGGGGGGCGGGCTGCACACCGACGGCGCCGGGACGTTCCTGGTGACCGAGACCGTCCTGCTGGACCCGGGCCGCAACCCGGGCTGGACCCGCGAGCAGGTCGATGCCGAGCTGGCCCGCACGCTGGGCGCCCGCACCGTGATCTGGCTGCCCCGCGGGCTGACCCGGGACTCCGAACGGTTCGGCACGCGCGGGCACGTGGACCTGGTGGCGACCTTCGCCTCGCCGGGTCACGTGCTCGTGCACCGGCAGGGCGACCCGGCGCACCCCGACTTCGAGGTGAGCGCCCAGGTCATCGAGCTGCTGGCCACCTGCACCGACGGCGACGGCCGACCGCTGCGGGTGACCCCGGTCCCGGCTCCCGCGACGCTGCGCGACGACGTGGGCTGGGTCGACTGGTCGTACCTCAACCACTACGTCGTCAACGGCGGGGTGGTGGCCGGCACGTTCGACGACCCGAACGATGCGCAGGCGCTGGCCCTGCTCGCCGACGCCTATCCCGGTCGCCAGGTGGTGGCGGTCGACGCGCGCCCGCTGTTCGACCGGGGCGGCGGGGTGCACTGCATCACCCAGCAGCAACCGGCCGCCCCGACCCTCTGACCGGCACCCCGCCCGGCGAACCGCCGCCCGTCCCCCCGTCGACAGGAGTCCGCACGTGCACCTCGTCCAGGCCGCCGCACCCAGCTCCCCCGCCCGCGTCCTGCCCCCGGAGCGGGGCTCGCTGGTCGTCGGCGCCGTGCAGACCCGCTGGCACGCCGACCCCGACGAGCACGCGGCCACGCTGGACGACGGGGTCGCGACCGCCGCGGCCGCGGGCGCCCAGGTGGTGTTCCTGTCCGAGCTCACGCTCTCGCGGTACCCCGCCGACACGCGCCCGTCCGGGAGACCCGTCGACTCAGCCGAGGAGCTGGCCAACGGGCCCACCTACGCCTTCGCGGCCCGGGCCGCGGCCGCCCACCGGGTGCTGGTGCAGGCCTCGCTCTACGAGGCCGCGGACACCGGGGACGGGTTGGGCTACAACACCTCGATCCTGGTCGACCCGTCGGGCGCGGTGCTGCAACGCACCCGCAAGCTGCACATCCCACGGACCGCGGGCTACTACGAGGACCAGTACTTCCGACCCGGCCCGGCCGACGGCGCGTACCCGGTGGTCGGGCTCGACCTGCCCGGCAGCCCACGGATCGGGCTGCCGACCTGCTGGGACGAGTGGTTCGGCGAGGTGGCCCGCGCCTACGCGCTCGCCGGGGCCGATGTGCTCGCCTACCCCTCCGCGATCGGCTCCGAGCCCGACCACCCCGACTTCGACACGCAGCCGCTGTGGCGGGCCACGATCGTGGGCCACGCGATCGGCAACGGGCTGTTCATGGTGGTGCCCAACCGCTGGGGCGACGAGGGCCTGCTGAGCTTCTACGGCTCCTCGTTCATCGCCGACCCGTACGGCCGCGTGCTGGTGAGCGCACCGCGGCAGGGCGACGCCGTGCTGGTGGCCGAGCTCGACCTGGACGCCCGCCGCGACTGGCTGGACCTGTTCCCGTTCCTGGCCACGCGACGGCCCGACACGTACGGGCCCCTGGTGCGGCCGCGCGAGTAGGTCGGGGCGACGCCGCTCCGACCTCGGCGCACCGCCTCGCCGCCGGGCCATACGACCCCAGACCCGATCTACAAAGCCGTGTTGCTCCTGGCCGTGGCCATCGGAAGGCGAGAGTCGCAGATTCGAGCCAGCGGTCCTCGCGTCCAAACGCGGCCATGAGCGTTCGGCGCGGACAGGTGTCGATCCAGGGGCTTGAGGCTCGTTGCGTTTACGATCGGGGGCATGCCAGAGGCCAGCTTTCCCGAGAGGGTCTACCACTACACGACGGCCGCCGGACTCATGGGAATCCTGAAGTCGGGCACCGTCTGGGCATCCCACCCCGGATTCATGAACGACACGCGCGAATCGATGCGAGGACTCGCTCTCGCTAAGGAGCGACTCGACGAAGCGCTGGCGGAGGACTACGGCAAGTTCGCACATGCGCACGGCAAGTGGGGCCACTGGCTTCGCCAGGACCAAATGTTTGTCGCCTGCTTCTGCGCGGCACCGGACCTCCTGGCCATGTGGCGAGGCTACGCCCCGGACAACGGTGTCAGTCTTGGATTCTCCTCTGCGCCACTACAAGCCGCCACGGGGGCACAACTCCGAAAGGTCCTGTACGACGAGTCCCAGTTTCAAGATTCGGTGACAGAGGTTCTGGACGCCGCGAAGGCGGATTCGCCCGAACTCAAGGGCGAGCGGCTCTGCGCAAGGCTCTTTGAACTCGCATTCCTGCTCAAGGACCCCGCCTGGGCGGAGGAACAGGAATGGAGGCTTCTGTCACCTCAGCGCCGTGCGAGAGCCGCGAGTGAACTCCAGTTCAGGCAGGGCCGATTTGGATTGGTGCCGTACTTCCCCCTAAGCCTCGGGGAAACGGGAAGTCTTCGCGACCTCGACCCATCGCTCATGGTTGGACCGGGAGCATTCCAGGAACAATTCAGCGAATCATTGAGTTGGTTCTTGCCCAGCGTCGGGGTGCCGGCAGCTAGCGTCGCTCTATCAGTCGGCCTGCGTCCAAGTTAGCACCCTACACAAGATTGGTCGACGCGCTGCCTTTCGCGCAGGCCATCATATCAATCTCGAGCGGCCACCCGCGGTCGAATGATCCCCCGCAGGCAGCGCAACAAGCGATGAGCGGCTTCGGCCACAATTGCGAAAGATCTGGTCAGCCGAAGACGGCGCGCAGCGGGGCCTCGAACGCCTCGCGCGCGGTGGCCAGCGGCAGCGTGAACAGGCCCTGGACCTCCAGGGACGGTTCGTGCTCGTGGTCGGCGGGGACGAACTCGGCGGCCTCGCCTGCACCGGCCTCACAGGTCTCGGTGGTCTCGCCGATGCGCAGCGCGGGCACCCCGCGGGCCGTGCACAGGTCGACGAACGCCCGCTCCTGCGAACGCGGCACGGCCACCAGGGCCCGCGCCTGCGACTCGGAGAACAGGGCCTCGAACGGGGTGACGCCGTCGCGGGCGCACAGCGCGGTCAGATCGACCCGCGCGCCGATGCCGTGCCGCAGGCTCGCCTCGACGAGCCCCTGGGCCAGACCGCCCTGGGACAGGTCGTGCGCCGCGTCGACCAGGTGGTCACGGGCCGCATTGACCAGGACCTGGGCCAGGTGGCGCTCGGCCTCCAGGTCCACCGCGGGCGGCAGACCACCCAGGTGCTGGTGTGCGACCTCGGCCCACGCGGACCCGTCGAGCTCGGGGCGCGTCGTGCCCAGCAGGTAGACCGAGCGGCCGGCGGCGGTCCAGCCCGAGCCGACCGCATCGGCCACGTCGTCCAGCACACCGAGCACACCGACCACCGGGGTGGGGTGGATGGCCTGGTCACCGGTGGTGTTGTAGAGCGAGACGTTGCCGCCGGTCACCGGGACGCCGAGCTGCGCGCAGCCGGCGGCCAGGCCCTCGATCACCTGGACCAGCTGCCACATGGAGTCGGGGCGCTCCGGGCTGCCGATGTTGAGGCAGTCGGTGATGGCCAGCGGCCGGGCACCGCTGGCAGCCACGTTGCGGTACGCCTCCGCCAGGGCCAGCTGGGCGCCCGTCGCCGGGTCGAGCTGGGCGTAGCGGCCGTTCGCATCGGTGGCCAGCGCGACGCCGAGGCCGGTGGTCTCGTCGACCCGGACCACACCGGCGTCATCCGGCTGGGCCAGGGCGGTGTTGCCCTGCACGAAGCGGTCGTACTGGTCGGTCACCCAGGACTTGGAGCACAGGTTCGGGCTGCCGAGCAGGGCCAGCACGGTGTCCTTGAGCTCGGGGCCGGTGGCCGGGCGGGGCAGGTGCGCGCTGGTGTCCGCGTTGAGCGCGTCCTGCCAGGCGGGGCGGGCGTACGGGCGGTCGTAGACCGGGCCGTCGTGCGCGACCGACTTGGGGTCGACGTCGCAGATCCGGACGCCGAAGTGGTCGATGGTGAGCCGGCCGTCACCCGTGACCTCACCGATCACGGCCGACTCGACGTCCCACTTGGCGGTGATCGCCAGGAACTCGTCGAGCTTGTCCGGGCGGACGACGGCCATCATCCGCTCCTGCGACTCGCTCATGAGGATCTCGCCCGCGGTGAGCGTCGGGTCGCGCAGCAGCACCTTCTCCAGGTCGACGTGCATCCCCGAACCGCCGTTGGAGGCCAGCTCGCTGGTCGCGCACGAGATGCCCGCCGCGCCCAGGTCCTGCAGGCCCTCGACGACGTGCGCCGCGAACAGCTCGAGACAGCACTCGATGAGCACCTTCTCCATGAACGGGTCGCCGACCTGCACGCTCGGCCGCTTGGACGGCTTGGTGTCGTCGAACGTCTCGCTCGCCAGGATCGACGCCCCGCCGATGCCGTCACCGCCGGTCCGGGCACCGAACAGCACGATCTGGTTGCCCACGCCCTCGGCGTTGGCCAGGTGCACGTCCTCGTGCCGCAGCACCCCCAGGCACAGCGCGTTGACCAGCGGGTTGCCCTGGTAGCAGGAGTCGAAGACGGTCTCGCCGCCGATGTTCGGCAGACCCAGGCTGTTGCCGTACCCGCCGACCCCGGCCACCACACCGTGCACGACGCGCGCCGTGTCCGGGTGGTCCACCGCACCGAACCGCAGCTGGTCCATCACCGCCACCGGGCGGGCGCCCATCGCGATGATGTCGCGGACGATGCCGCCGACCCCGGTCGCCGCCCCCTGGTAGGGCTCGACGTAGCTGGGGTGGTTGTGGCTCTCGACCTTGAACGTCACCGCCCAGCCGTCGCCGATGTCGACCACACCCGCGTTCTGCCCGATGCCGACCAGGAGGTGCTTCTTCATCTCCTGCGTCGTCGTGTGGCCGAACGTGGCCAGGTGCTTCTTGCTCGACTTGTACGAGCAGTGCTCGGACCACATCACCGAGTACATGGCCAGCTCGGCGGCCGTGGGTCGGCGGCCCAGCAGGTCACGGATGCGCTGGTACTCATCGGGCTTGAGGCCCAGCTCGACGAACGGCTGCGCCAGGTCGGGGGTCGCGGCGGCGTGCTCGACGGTGTCGGACTGGGCGTGACGCTGGGCGGTCATGGGTGCCTGGTGGTCCCTCGGTG
>JAHIJU010000405.1 GCA_018898235.1 Actinomycetota bacterium
GGTCGGCGTCATCGGCCAGGTCACACCCTGGAACTACCCCCTCATGATGGCCATCTGGAAGATCGCCCCGGCCCTGGCGGCCGGCAACACCGTCGTCCTCAAGCCCTCCGACACCACCCCCGCCTCGACGGTGCTGCTCGCACAGGTCGCGGCCGAGATCCTGCCGGCCGGTGTGCTCAACGTCGTGTGCGGGGACCGGGAGACCGGCCGGGCCCTCGTGGCCCATCCGCGACCCGACATGGTGGCGATCACGGGGTCGGTACGCGCCGGGTCGCAGGTCGCGCAGGCCGCCGCGCAGAACGTCAAGCGGGTGCACCTCGAGCTCGGTGGCAAGGCCCCGGTGATCGTGTTCGCCGACGCCGATCTGCAGGCCGCGGCGGCCGGCATCGCGGCCGCGGGCTACTACAACGCGGGCCAGGACTGCACGGCGGCCACCCGCGTCCTCGTCCAGCGGGCCGCGCACGACGAGTTCGTCGCAGCCCTCGCCGAGGCCGCGGCCGCCCAACGCACCGGGGTCCCGTCCGACCCGTCGGTCGCGTTCGGCCCCGTCAACAACGCCGACCAGCTCGCGCGGGTCAGCGGGTTCCTCGACCGGTTGCCCGACCACGCGCAGGTCCTCGCGGGGGGTGCGCGTCTGGGCGGGTCCGGCTTCTTCCTGCAGGCCACCGTCGTGGACGGGGTGCGCCAGGACGATGAGCTCAGCCAGCAGGAGGTCTTCGGCCCGGTCATCACCGTCCAGACGTTCGACGACGAGGCACAGGCGCTGCGCGCCGCCAACGGTGTGCAGTACGGGCTGTCGTCGTCGGTCTGGACCACCGACCACGCCACGGCCATGCGGATGTCGCGGTCCCTCGACTTCGGCGTGGTCTGGATCAACACCCACCTGCCGTTCGTCGCCGAGATGCCGCACGGCGGCTACAAGCGGTCCGGCTACGGCAAGGACCTGTCCATGTACGGGTTCGAGGACTACACCAGGATCAAGCACGTCATGTCCGCCTGGGGCTGATGGACAGCCGGGCGCAGCCAGCACACACGAAACAGTGGCGATACACGTCCGTAGCCTTCGGTTCTCGTTGTTGAGAGATGGTTCCACCACGCAAAGTCCTGTTGTCCCGCGATACTGACGTCCTGCGACGCCCAGCACCGGCTGCACGGCCGGAACGAGAGGAGCACCATGACTCGCCCCGCAACCCCCGATCCCGTGCTGCGCGAACTGATGGCCCGTGCCGGCTCCGCCGGCCTGTCGCGCCGGACCTTCCTCGGACTCCTGGGCGCCGCGGGGTCTGCGGCTGCGCTGGCTGCCTGCGGTACCGGCGGGTCGACGTCGACCAGCTCGTCGGCCGCCACCGGCACCGGTGGCAAGGCCGGCACCATCCGCTGGGCGAACTGGACCCTCTACATCGACCTGGCCAAGGACGGCACCACGTCGCCGACGCTCCAGGCGTTCGAGAAGTCCTCGGGGTTGAAGGTCGACTACCGGGAGGACGTCGAGGACAACGACACCTTCTACGGGAAGGTGAAGGGTCAGCTCGCCAATGGCCAGGACATCGGCTACGACCTGGTCACCCTCACCGACTGGATGGCGGCTCGCTGGATCCGTCAGGGGTACACCGCGACCCTCGACCGCGCCGCCATGCCGAACACCCAGAACATCCTGGCGAACCTGGCGAACGTCGACTACGACCCGGGTCGGACGCACTCCCTCACCTGGCAGTCCGGGTTCGGTGGCATCGCGTGGGCGAAGGACCAGGTCCCCGCGGGGCTGGGGACCGTCTCCGACCTGTGGAAGCCCGAGCTCAAGGGACGGGTCGAGGTGCTCTCGGAGATGCGCGACACCATCGGGCTCATCATGTTCGACCAGGGCGTCGACCCGGCGTCCGCCTCGTGGGGCGACACCGAGTTCGAGAACGCGCTCGACGTGCTCAAGGCCCAGATCGCCAACGGGCAGATCCGGTCGGTCAAGGGCAACTCCTACAAGGAGGACCTGGTCAGCGGGGACGCGGTGGCCGTCATCGGTTGGTCCGGCGACATCCAGCAGCTGAACCTCGAGAACGACAACAAGTTCACCTTCGCGATCCCCGAGGCCGGCGGCACGCTCTGGAGCGACAACGTCATGGTGCCGAGCACGTCGGGGCAGGTCACCGACGTCCAGAAGCTCATCGACTACTACTACGACCCCGAGGTGGCCGCCACGGTCGCGGCCTACGTCAACTACATCACCCCGGTGCAGGGCGCCCAGGCCGCCATGGAGAAGGTCGACCCGAGCCTCGTCGACAACCAGCTGATCTTCCCCAGCGAGTCGACGTTGTCCAAGGTCGCGATGTTCCGGACGCTGACCACGGACGAGGAAGAGAAGTACAACAGCCAGTTCCTCGACGCCATCGGCGCCTGAGGTGGGCACCCCCGCCCTGGAGCTGACGTCGGTCACCAAGTCCTTCGGCGCCTTCACGGCCGTCGACGACCTGGACCTGACGATCCCCGCCGGGTCGTTCTTCGCCCTGCTCGGGCCCTCGGGCTGCGGCAAGACGACGACCCTGCGGATGGTCGCCGGTCTGGAGCAGCCGACCTCGGGAACCGTCTGCATCGGCGGACGCGACGTGACGGGCGATCGGGCCCACCGCAGACCGGTCAACACGGTGTTCCAGAGCTACGCGCTCTTCCCGCACCTGACGATCGGCGAGAACGTCGCCTTCGGCCTGCACCGGCGACGGGTGGGGGACGTGGCGGCCAAGGTGAAGGACGTCCTCGACCTCGTCGAGCTCGGGCACCTCGCCGAGCGCAAGCCGAACCAGCTGTCGGGCGGGCAGGCGCAGCGGGTGGCGCTCGCCCGCGCGATCGTCAACCGGCCCGAGCTGTTGCTGCTCGACGAACCGCTCGGTGCGCTCGACCTCAAGCTCCGTCGCCAGATGCAGCTCGAGCTCAAGCGGATCCAGACCGAGGTCGGGCTGACCTTCGTCCACGTCACGCACGACCAGGAGGAGGCCATGACCATGGCCGACACGGTCGCGGTGATGAACAAGGGCAAGATCGAGCAGATGGGCCCGCCGGAGGTGCTCTACTCGCGGCCGCACACGGCGTTCGTCGCGAACTTCCTCGGGCAGTCCAACCTGGCGGCCGGGCAGGTCGTCGGGACCCAGGGCGACCGGATCGTGGTCCAGGTCGGGCAGGCCACGGTGCAGGTCCCGGTCGACCGGGCCGTCTCGACCACGGGCTCGGTGCTGGTCGGCGTCCGTCCGGAGAAGATCGGGATGCTGATCGCCGGTCAGGAGGTCTCGCCCGACCACAACGTCATCGGACCGGGCATCGTCACCGACGTGTCCTTCACCGGGGTGAGCACGCAGTACCAGGTGGAGGTCGAGCACCTCGGCACCTTCGGGGTGTTCGCCCAGAACCTGCTCGGCGGGGCCACCGTGACGCGCGGCACGCCGGTGCGGCTTGCCTGGTCGGTCGGGTTCACCTTCGGGCTCGACGGCGACCAGGACGCCGCCGAAGGGGCCGCCGACCTGGACGGCGAGCCGTGAGCCTGCTCGCGGGGCTCGGTGCCGGCGGCGGTGGTCCGGCCCCTCAGGTCCGGGCCCGCACGGGCGGCCACCGGTGGCTGCTGGCCCCCGGCCTGGTGTACCTCGCGGTGTTCTTCATCGTGCCGGTCGGGGCGCTGCTCGCGACCAGCCTCTACGTGCCGATCCCCGGGGGCGAGCTCGGTCAGTTCCAGCCGGCGCTGCACTGGCAGAACTACGTCGACGCGCTCAGCCAGTTCTGGCCGCAGCTCGTGCGCTCGTTCGTCTTCGCGGCGATCGCCACGTTCGCCTGCCTGGTCATCGGCTACCCGATGGCGTACGCCATCGCGGTGCGCGCGCGGGGCAGGAAGCTGCTCCAGGGTGTGCTGCTGGTGCTGGTGATCGCGCCCTTCTTCACCTCGTTCATCCTGCGGACCATCGCCTGGAAGCAGATCCTGGCCGATGAGGGCCCGGTGGTGAGCGCCCTGAAGTTCGTCCACCTGCTCCCGGCCGACGGCAGGTTGACGGCCACGGCCTTCGCCGTCGTCTGCGGCCTGGCCTACAACTTCCTGCCGTTCA
>JAHIJU010000406.1 GCA_018898235.1 Actinomycetota bacterium
CACGATGCCGCGTGGTCAGGCGCGCTGCGCGAACCAGACGCGGGTCTCCCCGTAGCGCCGGTCGTCCTCACCATGCAGACCATCGGGCCAGGTGGGGCCGGGCGAACGCGTCGAGCGCTCGACCACCACCCAACCGTCGGGCGCCACGACGGCGGACGCACCGGCGATCACTGCGTCGAGCGCCCCCGCCTCCACGGCGTACGGCGGGTCGAGCAGGATGAGGTCGAACTGGTCGTGGGCCGCGGCCAGGTAGCGCTCGACCCGGTCGGCCACCACCGTCACCGCCGCCGCCAGCCCGGTGCCGACGGCGTTGGCCCGGCACACCTGCACCGCCGTGCGATCCTGCTCGACCAGCACGACGTGCGCGGCACCGCGACTGGCCGCCTCCAGGCCGAGGGCGCCCGAGCCCGCGTACAGGTCCAGCACCCGCGCACCGCGCAGCCCTGCGACGTGGTCGAGCCGGGAGAACAACGCCTCGCGCACCCGGTCACTCGTCGGCCGGGTACCCCGCGGCGGCACCGCCAGCGTGCGACCGCCGGCCGTCCCCGCCACGATGCGCGTCACCGACCGGCACCCTCGCGGCTCGCCCGGTCGGCCTCCTGGGCGTCCATCGCCCGTTCCATGAACGACTTCGTGCTGGTCGAGGAGGCCACCAGCACCGCCACCACCGAGGTGACGACCTGGGCGAGGATCAGCGTCGGGCTCACCGAGCGCAGCACCAGCGCGATCCACAGCGGCAGCATCCCGAGCACCACCACGTCCGGCCCACGCGCCAGCACCGAGGCGACCCCGGTCGGCAGGGCGCCCATCGGGGTGGCAACCAGCGGCTTCTGCCAGTCCGGGGCCGGACGGTAGGCGGCCCGCACCGTGGCCGCTGCCCACGCGGGGGTCGAGGCCACACCCATCGCGAGCCATCCGGGCAGGTCCCCGGCCCACCGGCCGAGCGCCACGAACACGACGAACGACCACATGAGCATGACGACGGCCGGGACCGCCATCCGCAGCCGGCGGACCGTGGTCGGCGCAAGCGGCAGCAGGCAGTCGAGGATCGGGGCCATCTCGGCCCGCCGAGCACCCTCCGCCGTCGCCGAGGCCGCCAGGTACCCCGCGATCATCACCGCGGCCAGCACTCCCGCCTCGGTCGCCAGCTGCGGCAGCAGCGTGACCAGCACGACCACCGACGCCGTCACCGCGAGCTGGACGAGGTGACGCACGGAGCGGCGCAGGACGACCAGATCGGCCGTCACCAGCGCGCTGGCGGCCCCACGTGCCGTGCGCAGCCGGGAGACCCAGCGGCGCGTGGGCCGCACGGCGCCGTCCGCCAGGGCGCGACCGAGCTCGCGGGAGTCCATCGACACCACAGCGCCGGCCGCCTGGGAAGCGACCGACCCGCTCTCGCGCAGGCCACGCTCGCGGATCCGACCGAGGCGACGGTCCATCAGGACCGCCAGGCCCACCAGCACGAGCGCCAGCACGCCCACAGCCACCCAGCCCGGCGCCGGGAGCCGGTCGATCGAACGACCCGTCGCCGCGAGAACCACGGCACCGACCAGCGCCGCCAGCATGAGCAGGTCACCGGCCACCGCGGTCGCCCGACGGCTCGCACCGGCGGTCTGGGCGAGGCCCGCGCCCACGACGATCAGCACACCAGCGAGAGCGCCGCTGATCGCGCCGCGCAGCAGGTGGCCCTGGTTGTCCGCGAGCAGGCCCCCGTCCAGCAGCCCGACGAGCACGGCGAACACCGCACCGGCGGTCATCGGCAGACGCAGCGCCGCCGGCCGCAGCAGCGCACGGCGGTCCACCGGGAGCGAGAGCCACCACGCGGCCTCGGCGCCGCCGGCCCCGACCGGCCCCAGCCGACCGGCCAGCGACAGCAACCCTCCGGCCAGCGCGAGCAGGATCACCGCGACCAACGTCGGGATGCTGAGACTGAAGTCGGCGGTCGCCGGCGGCGGCGGCAACGAGACGCGCAGCTGCTGGGCGATCCCCAGCCCCAGCAGGACGCCGGTCCCCGCGACGATCACCGCGTAGTAGACGCCGCCCAGCAGCGAGCCCAGGCTGGCACCGGCGCGGGTGCGTGCCGCCTTGCGGGTGAAGCGGCGCAGCTCGATCGCGAGCGGCACCTCCCCCAGATCCGCCTCCGCGACGGCCGGCCAGCCGTCCAGCCCGACGTGCTCCTCGCCCTCGACGGGGTCGGCGAGCCACTCGTCGTTCACGCCGGCTCCGCGGCGATCCGCGTCGCGGCCTCGGCGGCGCCCAGCAGCGGCGACGAGCTGTCGTCGACGTAGACGGCCCGGTCGGCGACCGTCCGGACCAGCTCGGCATCGTGGGTCGCGAACAGGACCGCGCCACCGGCCTCCTTCTCGGCGATCAGCCGCTCGGCCAGCGCGCTGCGCATCCGCAGGTCGAGCCGCTGCTCCGGCTCGTCCAGGACGAGCAGCGTGCGCGGGCGCACGAAGCCGGCCGCCAGCAGGAGCCGACGGCGTTGACCGGAGCTCAGCGCAGTCGGCAGCGAGCGCGCGTGCTCGGTGAGCCCGAACTCCTCGAGCAGCTCCTCGACCAGCGCATGGGCCCCGAGCATGCCGTGGCCGCGGGCCGTCAGGTAGAGGTGCTCGGCCACCGTCAGCGCCGGGAAGTAGGCGTCGTCGTCCAGCACGCTGGAGACCTTCGCGCGGAACTGGACCGAGCGTTCGTCGACCGGCGCACCCAGCACGGTGAGCGATCCCCCGGACGGCTCGAGCAGCCCGATGACGGCGCGCAGCACCGTCGACTTGCCCGCGCCGTTGGCGCCGACCAGGGCCAGCGCGCGCCCCTCGGGCAGGGTGAAGGACACCGGCGCGCACACCGGCGCACCTCCGTACCCGACCAACAGCTTGTTCGCACGCACCACCGGCTTCGCCACGCCCGCCAGGGTAGTCGGGCCGTGGCACCCTTCCGGCCGCCCTCAGGCCCGGTCCAGGTACTCCTCGCGATCCCCCGTGAGCAGCGAACCGATCGCCGCCCGCAGCGCCGGGTGCCCGGCCAGCTCCGGGTCCTGCGCGACCAGCCCCTGGGCTGCGGTGCGCGCACGCTCGATGACCGCGCCGTCGCGGGTGACCCGCAGCAGTCGCAGGGAGCTCGCGACCCCGGACTGCGCGGCACCCAGCACATCCCCCTCCCGTCGCAGCTCCAGGTCCCGTCGTGCGAGCTCGAACCCGTCACGCGTGGCCGCCAGCGCCGCCAGCCGCTCCGCGGCGTCCGAGCCCTCGGGGGCCGCCGAGACGAGCAGGCACAGACCGGGCCGGTCCCCACGCCCGATGCGTCCGCGCAGCTGGTGCAGCTGGGACAGCCCGAACCGGTCCGCATCGAGCACCACCATGACCGTGGCGGCCGGCACGTCGACACCGACCTCGATGACCGTCGTCGAGACCAGCACCGGTGAGCGCCCCGAGGCGAAGTCGGCGAACGCCCGCTCCTTGTCCTCCGGCGTCATGCGCCCGTGCAGCATCGCGACGCTGGCCGGTCCGAGCCGGGCGCGCAGCTGATCGGCCACCTCGACGACGCTGGACAACGGCCGTCGGCCGGTATCGGCCAGCAGGTCGACGCCGTCGTCGCCGGGTTCCTTCTCGTCCGGGTCGATCCGGGGCGCGACGACGAAGGCCCGTGCCCCGTTCGCGGCCGCATCCTGCACACGCTGCCAGGTGCGCTCCATCCAGGCCGGACGGTCGGCCGGCACGATGTGGGTCTCGACCTCCGCCCGGCCCGCGGGCACCTGCGTGAGCGTCGAGGTCTCCAGGTCACCGAAGACGGTCATGGCCACGGTGCGCGGGATCGGCGTCGCCGTCATGACGAGGGTGTGCGGGACCGCGCGGGCCTTGTCGCGCAGCGCGTTGCGCTGGTCGACGCCGAAGCGGTGCTGCTCGTCCACGACGACCAGACCCAGGTCGGCCAGCTGCACGCGGTCGGACAGCAACGCATGGGTGCCCACGACGATCCCGGCCGCACCGCTCGCCGCATCGGCCAGGGCGCGGCGCCGGGCCGCCATCGGCTGCGAGCCCGTGAGCAGCGCCAGCCGCGTGGCCCCCTCGGCACCACCGAGCTCACCCCCCGCGGCCAGGTCGCCGAGCAGCGCGCGCAACGTCCCCAGGTGCTGGGTCGCGAGCACCTCGGTGGGGGCCAGCAGGGCCGCCTGCCCGCCCGCGTCGACCACCTGGAGCATCGCCCGCAGCGCCACGACGGTCTTGCCGGAGCCGACCTCGCCCTGGAGCAGCCGCTGCATCGGCGAGGTGCGGGCGAGCTCGGCGGCGAGCTGGTCGCCGACGGCCCGCTGCCCCTCGGTGAGCTCGAACGGGAGCCGCGCGTCGAACGCGTCGAGCAGTCCTCCGGAACGGGCGGGGCGCGCCACCGCCGGTTCGGCGGCCGTGCGGGCCCGGCGGCGCGCCAGCTCGGCCTGCAGCACGAACGCCTCCTCGAACCGCAGCCGCGCCGCGGCCGCGCGCCACTCGTCGGACGTGTGCGGCTGGTGGATCTGGCGCAGCGCGGTGACGAGCGGGAGGTAGCCCCGCTCGGCCCGCACCTCGCCCGGCAACGGATCCTGCACCTCGTCCGCGCTGAGCGGGTCGAGCACCAGGTGGACGGCCTTCTCGATCTGCCAGGACGAGATCGCGGCACTCGCGCCGTAGACGGGCGCGGGCCAGGTCGCCCGCTCGTCGTCGTCGGCCTCCAGCGGTGCGAACTGCGGGTGGGTGAGCTGCAGCTGACCGTTGTACCGACTCACCACACCGGTGAAGTACGCCCGCTGACCGCGCTGCAGGGCGCTCTGATGATGCCGCAGCTTGGCCGGGTGACCGGCGAAGAAGGTGATCCTCAGCTCGTGGACCCCGTCACCGACCACCGCCTCGAGCAACGCCTTGCCCGTGCGGGTCGAGCGCAGGTTCGCCCGCTCGACCTGGGCGATGACGGTGACGTGCTCCCCCTCGACGAGCCCGGCCAGGTCGGTGACCGTCCCCTTGTCGTCATAGCGACGGGGGTAGTAGCGCAGCAGGTCACCGAAGGTGCGAACCCCCAGCGCCGCCATCGCCCGGGCCGTCCCCGGCGCCAGGGTGGTGGTCAGTGGTCGGCTCAGCAGGTCCGCTCCGCCGACCTGCCCCTCCAGGCGCACCATCACTCGGCGCCCAGCACCCAGCCGGCGCCTGACCCGGTAGGCGGCAGCACCACCACGTCGATGTCGTGGCCGACCACGAGCCGGCGCAGGGCGCCTGGATCCGCACCCGCCGCGGGGACGGCCGTGAGCACCTCGACCCCACCGTCGAGCAGGTCCGCGAGCGCCGCGGGCAGCCCGGCGTCATCGGCGACGGCAACACGTCGAACCCGGGCGAGCGCCGCCGGCACACCGGCTCCCGACAGCAGTGCACCGCCGCTGGCGGCCGCCGCGGCCACCGCCGCCGCCAGCGGGTCGCCGGTGAGCGCCCGGACCGTGAGCTGCAGCCCGGGGTCGGTCGCCAGCACCGCCGCATCCGGACCCGCGACCTCATGCACCACGTCGGCGAACCCGTCGCCGACGGTGGGGCCCGGCACCACGGCAGCGGTGCCCGCGGCGGCGAACCACACCGCCTGCTGCACGTCCTGGGTCACGACGACCGCCGCCGGGTGGTGCGGACCGTGCACCGCCCGCACGACCGCGTGGGCGAGCCGATGCCCACCAAGAAGGTCGAGCACGGTGCCGGGGCCGTCGGTGTGCACATGGGTGCGCCAGCCGTCCCGGTCCCCGACCACGGCCACGGCATCGCCCAGGCTCGCGAGCTGGGATCGCACCGCCGCGGCATCGGCGGCGACGCCGAGCTGCGCCATCACCTCGAAGGCGCCACCGACCGGCTCCTCGTGCGCACGGGGCGGACCACCCGGCACCCAGTCGCCCACCGCCTGCACCGGGCCGCCGGCCAGGACGGCCGCCAAGGCCTCCAGCACGACGAGCAGCGCACAGGCACCGGCGTCGACCACCCCGGCGGCCCGCAGCACGGGGTGGCGTTCGCTCGTGGCACGAAGTCCCCGCCGCGCCGCGGCCACCGCCGCCGGCAGCACGTGGTCGAGCCCCGTTCCGCAGGCCTCGTCGGCCACCTGGGCGGCGACGTCGAGCACGGTGCCACCGGACGGCCGTTCGACGGCGGTGCGCGCCGCGAGGGCCGCCGTCCGCAGCGCGCCGACCAGCTCATGCGCACCCGGCTGCGTCGCCGCACCCGCCTGCCCCGCAGCAGGCGCCAGCCCGGCGGCGAGCCCGGTCAACCAGGCGCCCAGGATCACACCCGAGCTCCCGCGCGCGGCCGCCAGCGCACCGCGGGCCAGCACGTCCGCGGCCTCGGCACCCGAGACGGGCCGGGACGTCTCGAGCGCTGCGAGCCCGGCGGCGAAGGTGAGCGACGTGTTCGTCCCCGTGTCGCCGTCGGCCACCGGGAACACGTTGAGGGAGTCGATACGGGGTGCGACGCGAGCCAGCGCCTGCGTCGCGGCGACGGCCCAGGCGTGCAGGATCGTGCCGTCGAGCACCTGCGGCCCGGTTCCCACCACCTGCATCTGCCGACCCACCTCCGGCGACCCACTGTGCCCCATCGGACCGACATTTGGGCGCCCGGCGACACGTGGGCTAAACTCATCAGGTTGTCCGGATCCGGAGACCTCGTCGTGAGCACAGCGCTTCGTGGCGGTCGCCCGCAACGGCACCCCCCTTCTTCGCCGCACCGCGGCGTGCACACAGACTGGAGAGAACCGTGGCCGCTAACTGCGACGTCTGCGCCAAGGGCCCGTCGTTCGGGCACAACGTCTC
>JAHIJU010000043.1 GCA_018898235.1 Actinomycetota bacterium
GATCTCGTCGGGGGTCGCCGTGAGCGCGATGGCGTTCCCGGCCGACTTGCTCATCTTGGTCCCGTCCAGGCCGAGCACGAGCGGGGTCGTCGACAGCAGCGCCTCCGGTTCGGGCAGGGTCCCGGCGCCGTAGCGGGCGTTGAACCGGCGGGCCACCAGTCGCGTGGTCTCCAGGTGCGGCAGCTGGTCGCGGCCCACCGGGACGACGGTGCCCCGCACGGCGAGGATGTCGGCCGCCTGGTGCACTGGGTAGGTGAGCAGCAGCCCGGACATGGCCCGGCCGCCGGTCGCCGCGAGCTCGGCCTTGACGGTGGGGTTGCGCTCCAGCTCGGCGACGGTGACCAGGGACAGGAACGGCAGCATGAGCTGGTGCAGCTCGGGCACGGCGCTGTGCTGGAAGATCGTCGAACGCGCCGGGTCGATCCCCGCGGCGAGATGGTCGATCACCAGGTCCAGGCAGGCCTGCGCGAGGTCGCCGCCGCTGTCCCGGTCGGCGATCACCTGGTAGTCGGCGACGACGACGAACGTCTCGACGCCCAGCCCCTGCAGCCGGACCCGGTTGGCCACCGTGCCGAACAGGTGCCCGATGTGCAGCCGCCCGGTCGGTCGGTCGCCGGTGAGCACCCGGAACCGACCCGGTTCGGCGGCGATCTCCCGCTCCAGCTCGAGGGTGCGCTCGCGGGCGAGGTGCTCGGCGATGTCGAGCGTGGTCGCGTCGGACGGGACGCGCCCGTCGAGTGCGCCGGGTGCGGGTGCGGGTGCGGCGGCGGTCGAGCGAGTGGCGACGTCGGGGCTGGTCATCGGTACTCCTGCGGACGGGAGCTGTCCGTACGCCGAGCACGAGGAGTCCCCAGCCGCACGGAGCAGCTCGGGGAGGATGGGTCGACCGCGGCTGCCTAGGGCAGCCACCACCAGGTACGGGGTGCGGTCATGCCTCGATCCTAGAGGCGGTCCCGGCGGTCCCAGCGGCTCAGACCGCCGCGATGGCGGATTGCTGCCAGCGCCCCGGCGCCGCGGACCCTAGCCTCGCCCGGGTGATCCACCACCCCCACCCACGTCATCCCGCAGCCCGGCGGTCCCGGCGTCCAGGTCACGGCCGCGACCGGCAGGTGCGCCCGTGACCTCGCGCACCGGGGCCACGGTGCTGCCGCAGTTCGTGCTGCTCGCCCTCACCTGGGGTGCGAGCTTCCTGTTCATCAAGATCGGGCTCGAAGGGCTCTCCCCGACCCAGGTGGTCCTCGGGCGCCTCGTGCTCGGGGCCGCCGCGCTGGCGGTCGTGTGCGTGCTGTCGCGGACCCGGCTGCCCCGACAGCCGCGGGTGTGGGCCCACCTCGCGGTGGTCGCCCTGCTGCTGTGCGTCGTGCCCTACCTCCTGTTCGCCTGGGCCGAGGTGCGGATCAGCTCGGGGATGGCGAGCGTCTACAACGCGACGACACCGCTGATGACGGCCCTGGTCGCGGTCCTCGCACTCCGTGAGGACCGGTTGACCAGGACCCGGGCGGTCGGGTTGCTGCTCGGCTTCGCCGGGGTGGTCGTGGTCCTCGCGCCCTGGGACAGCGGGCCGGGCGCCACGACGGTGCCCGGCCAGCTCGCGTGCCTGGCGGCGACCGGGTGCTACGGCGTGGCCTACGTGTACCTGCGCCGGTTCGTGACCCCCTACGGTCTGGCGGCGTTGCCGGTGGCCACCGTGCAGGTCGGTCTGGCTGCCGTCGTCATGGGCGCTGCGGCGCCGTTCGTCGCGCGGACCCCGGTGGTGCTGTCGGTCCGGGTGGTCCTGGCGATGGTGGCGCTGGGGGTGTTCGGCACCGGTCTGGCGTACGTCTGGAACACCCAGGTCATCACCCACTGGGGCGCCACCAACGCCTCGACGGTCACCTACCTCACCCCGGTCGTCGGCATCGCGCTCGGGGTGACGGTGCTGGGGGAGTCCGTCGGCTGGAACCAACCCGCGGGGGCCGCCGTCGTCGTGCTCGGCATCGCGACGGCCCAGCAGCGGTTCGATCGGCTGTGGGCCCGCCTCCGGTCGCGAGGCTCAGATAGTTGAGAATTCAACTAGAAGGGGCTATCGTCGAGCGTGTCACGACCACACGCATCCAGGCACCGGCCAGACCGGCACCGGGGGAGGATCTCGCCATGAGCACCACCACGCAGCGCCCGGCCCAGGACCTGCTCGCGGCCGACACCTCGATGGCGGCCGTCACCCTGCACGTCGGCGACCTGGACGCCATGGCCGCGTACTACCGCGACGCGCTCGCGCTCACGACGCTGGCCGTCGAGCCGGCCGGGCCGACCACCGCCGGGTCCATCGTCCTCGGTCGGGTCGGGAGGCCCGTCGTCGTGCTCCGGCACACCCCGGGCCTGCCCGCCGGATCGCGCACCCAGGCCGGGCTGTTCCACACGGCGGTGCTGTTCGACACCGAGGAGTCGCTGGCCGCGGCGGTCGTCCGGGCTGCCCAGCACCCCGGCTCCCGGTTCGTCGGCAACGCCGACCACTGGGTGTCCCGGGCCTTCTACTTCCAGGACCCCGAGGACAACGGCATCGAGCTGTACTGGGACCGCCCGCGTGAGGTGTGGCAGCGGCAGGCCGACGGCGGGGTCGCCATGGGAACCGACTGGTTCGACCCGAACGCGTTCCTCGCCGAGCACGTGAGCGACCGCGCCGTCGAGCACGCGGAGCACGACGCCGCGCAGGTGGGCCACGTGCACCTGCAGGTCGGGGACATCCCCACGGCCAAGGCGTTCTACGTCGACACCCTGGGCTTCGAGCAGATGGCCGCGATGCGCGGCGCGCTGTTCGTGGCGGCCGGCGGCTACCACCACCACATGGCGATGAACACCTGGAACTCGGCCGGCGCCGGGCCGCGGGCCGCCGCGTTGGGTCTGGGCCAGGTGGCGCTCACCGTCCCCGGGGCCGAGGACGTGGCGGCGCTGCGCGACCGGCTCGCCCATCGCGGGATCCCGGTGCGCGACGACGGTCTGACGCTGCGGTTCGACGACCCGTGGGGCAGCCTCATCGAGGTCGCCGCGGACGGTGCCCGATGAGCAGCCTCGCGATCGAGACGGGCCGCCGCCGGGCGGGCACGCGCCCCGATGCGCCGGTGCTCGTCCTGATGCACGGCTACGGCTCGCACGACGGCGACCTGCTCCCGCTCATCGACCGGCCGGATCTGGAGCTGCTGGCGCCCCGCGCGCCCTTGCGCGCCGGACCGGGCTTCGCCTGGGCTCCGATCACGGTGCCGGGCGACCCCGATCCGGCCCCCGTCCACGAGGTGACCACGGCCCTGCTGACCTGGCTCGACGCGCACATCGAACCGGGGCGCCGGATCGGGTTGCTCGGGTTCTCCCAGGGCGGGCTCATGGTGACCCAGCTGCTGCGCGCCCGGCCGGGTGCCTTCACCGCCGGGGTGGTGCTGTCGGGCTTCATCCTGCCCGGTGAGCAGCCCGGCGACCCGGTCCTGGCGGCCGACCCACCACCCGTGCTGTTCGCGCGCGGCGACGCCGACACCGTGATCGCGCCCGACGCCAGCGCGCGGACCCAGACCTGGCTCGCGGCGCACACCCGGCTCGACGCACGCGTCTACCCGGGGATGGGTCACACCGTCAGCGCGCAGGAGCGCGACGACGTCGAGGAGTTCCTGGCCAGGGAGCTTCCCGGGAGCTGACGCGGCAGCACCACCGCGAGCCGACGAGGAAGAAGCGCGTCCCGCCGGGGGTTGGCCAAGGCATGCGTGCCATCACCTACTCCCGCTACGGCGGCTCCGACGTCCTCGCCCTCACCGATCTGCCCGAACCGAAGGTCGGCCCCGACAGCGTCCTCGTGCGCGTGCGGGCGTCCTCGGTCAACCCGGTCGACTGGAAGGTCCAGGCGGGCTACCTGGACGGACTCATGGACGTGGTCTTCCCGGTGGTCCCGGGCTGGGACGTGGCGGGGGTGGTCGAACGGGTCGGGCCCGACGCCCCGGAGTTCGCGGTGGGCGAC
>JAHIJU010000407.1 GCA_018898235.1 Actinomycetota bacterium
ACCAGTCCAGCACCGTCTGCACGTAGTCGACGACCGTCGCAGTGGCGTCCTGCTCGACGGCCCACCAGGACTCCCAGTCGAACAGCATCGCCACCTTCGCCCGGACCCGGGTGCCGACCACCCGCGGTGACAGCTCCGCCAGCTCGGCGCCGAGCGCGCACGTCTGCTCGTAGACCCGGGAGTCCGGGCCCGCGTGCGGCAGCAGCGCGGAGTGGAACTTCTCGGCCCCGGCCGCCGCCTGCCGCCACTGGAAGTGCAGCACCCCGTCGGCGCCGCGGGCCACCGCCTGCAGCGAGTGCACCCGGTGCAGGCCGGCCGGTTTGGGGACGTTGAGCGGGCGCCAGTTGACCGCACTGGGTGCCTGCTCCATGAGCAGCCACGGCTGCCCGTCACGCAGGGAGCGCATGAGGTCGCGGGAGGCCGCCAGCCGCACGTAGGCCGACGGGTCGGCCGGATCGGGGTACGCGTCGTCGGACACGACGTCGACGTGCGGTGCCCACGTCCAGTAGTCGGCGTGCTTGAAGAAGCCCATGAAGTTCGTGGTCACCGGCAGGTGCGGCGTGAGCTCGGCCAGCACCTGCACCTCGGCCCGGTGCAGGGCGAGCAGGGCCTGCGAGCTGAACCGGGCGAAGTCCAGCAGCTGGGTCGGGTTCAGGAAGGTCGGGGCGGCCCGCGGCGGGTCGATCTGGTCGAACCCTTGGTAGAGCTGTGACCAGAACGCCGTGCCCCAGGCCCGGTTGAGCTCGGCGATCGTGCCGTAGCGCGCCTGCAACCAGCGGCGGAACGCCGCCGCCGACTCCTCGTCGTAGGACGCCGGCACGTGGCAGCCGTACTCGTTGTTCACGTGCCACGCCTCGATCGCCGGGTGCGAGCCGTACCGGCGGGCCAGCTGCTCCACGAGCCGTAGCGCATGGGTGCGGTAGGCCTGCGACGACGGGCTGTACCCCTGCCGCGACCCGAAACCCAGCCGCACCCCGTCGGCGGTCACCGGCAGGGAGCCCGGCTCCAGCCGCGCCAACCAGGCCGGTGGCGACGCCGTGGCCGTGGCCAGCAGCACCCGCACCCCACCGGCGTGCAGCCGGTCGATGACGTCGTCCAACCAGCCGAAGTCGTACTCCCCCGGCCGCGGCTCGAGCCGCCCCCACGCGAACACCCCCACCGTCGCCGTGGTCACCCCCGCGCGGTTCATCAGCCGCACGTCCTCGTCCCACACGGACGCCGGCCACTGCTCGGGGTTGTAGTCGCCCCCGAACCGCATCGCATCGGGCCACTGCACCATCGGGGTGCTCCTGTTCAGCTCATGCCTCGGTGTGACCGAGGTCGGGATGCGGCACGAACCGGGCCACCGGTCGGGCCCCCGTGGTCTCCAGGACCACCAGGTCGTTGCTGCCCGTCCGGGTCGCCGGTCCGGGCACGTACAGCGTGTGCTGCGGGCCGCGGGACCAGTACCGCCCCAGCGGCCAGCCGTTGACCCACGCCATCCCACGGCCCCAGTCGCGGGTGTCGAGGAACAGGTCGCTCGGACCGTCGAGCGCGAACCGCGCACGGGCCAGCGTGGGCCCGGCGAGCACAGCAGGCAGGCGCGCGGCCGGCGCGTCGTCGGCCGCCGCCGGAGCCTCGAGCACGCGCGCCGCGAGCAGGTCGTGGTCGACGACGAGCGAGGACCAGCCGGTCACGGCCACGCCGTCGAGCCTCACCGGCCCGAGCACACCCTTGGGCTCGCCCAGCCGCGGGCCGTAGTTGACCCGGCCCTGGTCCTCGACCAGCAGCAGCAGCTCGCCGCCGCCGGCCGGCAGCACGAGAGCCCGGTCGTGGTGGTCGCGGGCCAGCACCCCGACCGGTGCACCGGCGAACCACACGGCCACCCGGTCCCGGACCTCGCCGAGCTCCAGCACACGGCGATGGCCGGCCGGTGCCACCTGGGCGCGCTGCAGCACCAGACCGCGCCAGTGCGCCAGCTCGTCGAGGGTGGGCGGGGCGGGGCGGTCGTTGTCGTGGGTCAGCCAGGTCGCGGTGGCCTCGGCCGCGTCGCGCAGCCCGGCCGCGGGCACCAGGGGCACCTCAAACGCAGGCGCCGGTGCCGCCGGGGCCGGGACGTCGTCCCCGACCGGGGCATGGCGGGCGATCACCTCGCGGAACCGCCAGTACTTGGCGGTGGGCCGGCCGGCCTCGTCCAACGGGGCGTCGTAGTCGTAGGAGGTGACGGTCGGCTGGTAGACGCCCTTGTCGTTGGCGCCGGACGTGAGCCCGAAGCTCGTGCCGCCGTGCAGCATGTAGATGTTCACCGAGGCGCCCGCGGTGAGCAGGTCGTCCAGCTCCCGGGCCGAGGCCTCCACATCGGTCACGTGGTGCTCGGCGCCCCAGTGGTCGAACCAGCCGCACCAGAACTCGGCGCACATCAGCGGGCCGGTGCTCTGGTGGGCACGCAGCGTGGCCAGTCGTTCGGTGGCGCGAGTCCCGAAGGACGCGGTCCGCAGCAGCTCCGGCAGCGAGCCGCGGTCGAGCATCACCGGATCGGGCTGGTCCACCGTCGTCAACGGCACGGTGATGCCGCACTCGCGGGTGAGGTCCACCAGATGGTGCAGGTAGTCCTGGTCGGCCCCGTAGGCGCCGTACTCGTTCTCGACCTGCACGAGCACCACCGGCCCGCCGCGGTCGACCTGCAGCGGGGCGATCAGCTCGTAGACCGTGCGCAGATAGGCGTCGACGGCCGCGAGGTAGCGCGGCTCGGCTCGGCGCAGGCCCACCGCAGGATCAGCGGTCAACCAGGCCGGCAGACCGCCGTTGTCCCACTCGGCGCACACGTAGGGCCCGGGCCGCACGATCGCGTGCATGCCCTCCTCCCCCACGATCTGCAGGAAGCGGACCAGGTCGAGCCGGCCGTCGGTGACGAAGGTGCCCGGTTGCGGTGCGTGCTCGTTCCAGAAGACGTAGGTCTCGATGGTGTTGAGCCCCATCTGACGGGCCTTGACCACCCGGTCCCGCCACGCGCCGGGGTGGATCCGCGGATAGTGCAGCGCGCCGGACAGCAGGCGCACGGGCTGCCCATCGGCCAGGAAGTCGTGCTCGCCGACGGTGAACGCGCTCATGGCCGCGGGCCCCTCGGTCGACGGGTCACGGCCGGTGCCGCGCAGGTACTGGGGTTCAACGAGGTGCTCCTGGTCGGGACGGGACGGTGGGGCCGGCGCTGGGCCGGCCCCACCTCAGGGGTGGTCAGGTCAGCCGGCCGTGACCGTGAAGCCCTGCTCCTTGCCGTAGGAGGCGTTCTGCTCCTGCCAGGCCTTGAGCCCGGCGTTGATGTCGGTGTGGTTGAGGAACGCCTGCCCGACCGTGTCGCTGAAGATGCTGTTGGCGTAGGACTGCCACGGCAGGTACTGCCAGCCGCTGGCGACGTGCTTGGACGAGTCGACAATCACCTCGTTGATCTTCTGGCCGCCGAAGTACGCCGACTCCTGGCCCTGGAAGTCGCTCGACTCGAGGTCGGCCGTGGTGGCCGGGAAACCGCCCGAGGCGAGGAAGACGGAGATCGACGCCTCGTCGGAGTTCAGCCAGCGCAGGAACGCCGCGGCCAGGGCCGGGTTGGCCGACTGCTTGACGACCGCCTCGGAGGACCCGCCGTTCTCCG
>JAHIJU010000408.1 GCA_018898235.1 Actinomycetota bacterium
AGCGTGTTGAACGTGTGGAAGAACTCCTCCATCGTCTGTTCCTTGCCCTGCAGGAACTGGATGTCGTCGATGAGGAGGATGTCGGTGTCGCGGTAGCGACGCTGGAACGCGCCGGCCTTGCCCTCCGAGATCGAGTTGATGAAGTCGTTGGTGAACTCCTCGGAGTTCACGTAGCGCACCCGGATGCCGGAGTACAGGTTCTGGGCGTAGTGCCCGATCGCGTGCAGCAGGTGGGTCTTGCCCAGGCCCGACCCGCCGTAGATGAACAGCGGGTTGTAGGCGTTCGCGGGAGCCTCCGCCACCGCCACGGCCGCTGCGTGGGCGAACCGGTTGGACGCACCGATGACGAAGGTCTCGAACACGTAGCGCGGATGCAGCCGAGCGGGTTCGACGAGGGGGCCGCGGCCGCGTGCTGAGGAGGGTGCCGGCGTCGGCGCGCGGTGGTCGTCATGCGGGGGGACGAGGGTCAGCGTCGGGCGCTGCTCCTCCGGCTCGGGGGCGGTCGGCTGGATCGGCTCGAGCTCCGTGCTCACCGAGGCGTCGACGGTGATCGCGAAGCGGGCCTCACGGCCGAGCGCATCCGACAGTGCACGGGAGACGGCGGTGCGCGCCCGGTTCTCGATGTACTCCTTGGTGAACTCGTTGCCCACCGCCAGCAGCATCGTGCCGTCGAGCATCCCGAGCGGCTGCGCAAGACGGACGAAGGCGATCTCCCGGGGACCGACCTCAGGGTCGGTGCCCAGAGCAGCGACCACCCGACCCCAGACCTGCGCGAGGTCGTCGTCCTGTGCCAACGTGGTCCTCTTGATCGTCGAATGCGGGCGGGGGCCGACGTGGACCGACGGCTCGTCCACACAGTTGTCCACAACTGTGGGTCGACCCGTGGTATGCGTCTGCCGGGGCCTCACGCCCGACCCGTCAGGTCGTGCCGAGCCGGGCTCCGGTACCGGGCGATGCTAGTGCCGGAGCGGACGGACCCACTACTCCTCAGGGTCCACGGAGTCTGGTCATTTGACCCCCGCGCGGCGTGTCGCGTAACGTTGCCGAGCCCGAGTTCATGGCCCACCGTCGGCGCGCCCAGACGCCGCACGCTCACGCGTGTCCCGGTCATCGGCCTCGGCCGTTCGGACCTGCTCACGCGTCAGTCGCGTGATCATCTCGTCGTCAGATGGAGTGACTCGTGACCAAGCGCACTTTCCAGCCGAACAACCGGCGCCGGGCGAAGACCCATGGCTTCCGCCTGCGCATGCGGACGCGCGCCGGCCGCGCGATCCTGGCGGCGCGGCGGCGCAAGGGCCGCAGCGAGCTCTCGGCCTGACTCCCCCGCGATGCTGCCTTCGGAGCATCGCATGCGCCGTTCGGCCGACTTCACGCGAACGGTGCGGGACGGCGCGCGCGCAGGACGTCGGTCTCTCGTCGTCCATGTGGCGCGCGGGGCCGGGGCTGGTCCTGTCGTGGGCTTCGTCGTGCCGAAGTCGGTAGGCGGGGCGGTGGCCAGGAACCGGGTGAAGCGCCGTCTGCGGGCGTTGGTCCGCGCCAGGCTCGACTCGTTCGCCACGGATGAGTCCCTCGTCGTGCGGGCACTTCCTGCCGCGGCCGGGACCTCCTTCGAGGTGTTGGGCGCCGACCTCGAGGGCGCACTGCACACTGCCCGGCGACGGGCTGACTCCTCGCATGGCTAGGGCCGGTATGGGGTCGGCCGCTCACGTCGTCGGGTCGCTCCCGCGCCGGGCGCTCCTTGGTCTTCTCTGGCTGTACCAGCACCTTGTCTCGCCGATGACGCCGCCGTCGTGCAGGTACTACCCCTCGTGCTCCCAGTACGCCGTGATCGCAGTCACTCGGCACGGGGCGCTGCGCGGTTCGTGGCTCGCGATCCGGCGTCTGGCTCGATGCCACCCATGGGCAGCGGGAGGCGTGGACGATGTCCCGCCGGCGCTGCACCACTCACACCTCGACGCGGCCGCGGCCGCGCGCTGAACCCAGCTAGGAGCTCGCCGAGATGTCGTGGTTCGACGGTCTGCTGTGGCCGATCATGTGGGTCGTCGCCTGGATCATGGTCCAGTTCCACTCGTTGCTGAGCGCGCTGGGACTGGACCCGGCCGGCGGTGCGGCGTGGGCGCTGTCGATCGTTGGTCTGGTGATCGTGATCCGGATCGCGCTCATCCCGCTCTTCTTCCGTCAGATCAAGGCCTCGCGCGGATTGCAGCTGATCCAGCCCGAGATGCAGGCGATCCAGAAGAAGTACAAGGGCAAGACGGACCCGGCCTCGCGTGAGGCGATGAGCCGCGAGACCATGGAGCTGTACCGCAAGCACGGGACGAACCCGTTCTCCTCGTGCCTGCCGATCCTGGCGCAGTCCCCCATCTTCTTCGCGCTGTTCCGGGTGCTGAACTCGCTCACGGCGCTGGCCACCGGCAAGTACGGCACGCACGACTCGATCGGCCCGCTGACTCAGGAGCTGGCGTCCCAGGCCGAGAAGGCGACCGTCTTCGGTGCACCGCTGTCGGGCACGTTCATGCAGCCCGGTGCGGGTGGGGCGACCCGTGCCGTTGCGATCGTGCTGATCATCGCGATGTCCGTGACCACGTTCACCACGCAGCGACAGCTGACGATGAAGAACATGCCGCCCGCGGCACTCGAGGGCCCGGTTGCGCAGCAGCAGAAGATGCTGCTCTACGTCATGCCGCTGATCTTCGCCTTCTCGGGCATCAACTTCCCGATCGGTGTGCTGATCTACTGGACGACCACCAACCTGTGGTCGATGGGCCAGCAGTTCTACACCATCAGGCGCATGCCGGCGCCGGGCTCCCAGGCGGAGGCGGCGTTGAAGGCTCGGCAGGCACGGAAGGCCGCGGGGCAGCCCGCCCTGGTCGAAGATTCCTCCGGCGCCGTGATCGAGGAGCGCCCGCGTGGTGGGCAGCGACAGCAGCCGGTTCGCAAGGACCGGGCGCGGAAGGCCGGTGCGGGCAAGGAGACGCCTGCCGCGGATACCGCGGCCGAGCGGTCGAAGGGTCCCGAGGCTGGCACCGGGCGCGCGGACGGACGCGATGTCCCGGCGATCTCCGAGGGACTGGCGCCGAAGGACCCCCGGCCGCGCGTCGGCGGGGTCGACTCGGGGTCGGCTGGTCCCAGGAAGCCGCGGCGGCCGGCGCGTGGCGGGTCGCCGTCTGCGGACGCGGCCCGGGATGGTGCCAAGGGCGGCGGACCTACGCGCGCGCCTCGTGACGAGCCCGACGGTGAGTCGGAGCTGTGAGTGACCCCCTGGGTGATCGGAGACTGGACGTGAGCACGCCTGCGCAGGAGAACACCGGGCCGTCGAGGTTGGAGGAGGAGGGCGAGATCGCCGCCGACTACCTCGAGGAGCTGCTGGACATCGCCGACCTCGACGGTGACATCGACATCGACGTCGACCACGGTCGCGCGGCGGTCGGGATCGTGTCGGAGGACCCGGCGGACCGCTCGCTGCGGTCGCTGGTCGGTCCCCGCGGCGAGACGCTGGACGCGCTGCAGGAGCTGACGAGGCTCGCGGTGCAGGCGAAGACGGGTGAGCGCAGCCGGTTGATGCTGGACATCGCGGGGTTCCGCGCCGCCCGGCGGGCCGAGCTCGTGGTGATCGCCGAGGAGGCGATCGGCAAGGTGAAGGCGGAGGGCGTCTCTGTCGCACTCGCCGCGATGAACCCGTTCGAGCGCAAGGTCGTGCACGATGCGGTGGCGGCCGCGGGCCTCACCAGCGAGTCCGACGGCGTTGAGCCGAACCGGCACGTGGTGGTCCGTCCTTCCTGACTCCACCGGTTCGCCGGTTCGCCGTTTCACGTGAAACGGCGAACGCCGGGGGCGTGGGGGTCGCGACGGGGCTGACCTGGTCGCGCCGACGCGGCGCGTGGGCCATCGGGCCGTCCTCGGTCCCGTGAGCCCGGAAGGACGCTGGGGTGAGTCCGGCACAGATCGCGGGCTGCCGCGAGGCTCTCGGACGACGCTCCCTCCGCACGGCGTCGGCGCACGCGGGGGGTGCGGGCGCGTACCGCGCGGGTCGGATGGCGGCGTCGTTGTGGACGAGTCCCATCTGCTCTCCCGCGGCTGGAGTACTGGGTACGGTGGCGTGCGGCTCGACGCGACAGGCCGCCGAGTCGCCCGATGAGTGAGGTCTGATGGATCGCAGCGAACCACTGAGCCCACCCGAGGACTCGGACCCCCTGGCCGGGGACCAGCGGGTGCGCGACTTCTTCGGCGATGCCTGGCCCGCGGTGCAAGGGTTCGACGTGCTGCTGCGGGAGCACGGGGTCGAGCGCGGGCTGATCGGTCCGCGGGAGCCTGGGCGGCTCTGGGAGCGGCACCTGCTGAACAGCGCAGCCGCCGCCGGTGCCCTGGCGGGGCGTCCGACCATCCTCGACCTGGGCTCGGGTGCGGGTCTGCCGGGCGTTGTGCTTGCGGCGATGTTGCCGGAGGCGCGGTGGGTCCTGCTCGAGCCGATGGAGCGACGGGTGATCTGGCTGCAGTACGTGGTCTCGGAGCTCGGCCTGACGAACGTCGAGGTGGTCCGCGGTCGCGCGGAGGACGTCACAGGTCGGTTCTCCATGCACGCCGTGACTACCCGCGCGGTCGGCTCACTCGACAAGCTCTACCGCTGGGCTGGTCCCTTGCTGAGGCACGGCGGCGTGCTGGTGGCCATCAAGGGCGAGCGTGCCGAGTCGGAGGTCGAGGCCGCAGCAGGGATCAGGGAGCGGCTGGGCTTCCGGGCGCCGGAGATCGTCATGACGCCGACGATCGATGGGCTCTCGCCGGCCGCACTCGTGGTGGTCGAGCGTTCCGGTGGGCATCGTGGCGCCCGGTGATCGAGGCAGGACGCGGTGGTGGCGGCACGCACCACGCGAGGCTGTGGTTCCGGAGGTCGAGCCGAGGGTCGCGGAGAGCGTGGCGTCCGACGAGCGGGACAGTGGCGCGCCGGGCCTGAGTCGGGCATCGGAGGATGGTGCTCGGCCTGGCCCCACCGCGGCTTCATCCATGGCGGTGACCGGCGCAGCCGGAGTGACCGGCGAGGCGCGTGTTTCACGTGAAACGCCCGGCGAGGTCGTGCGACCGGTGGCCGGGGACGAGTCTGTGCTTGCTTGGGATGGGGGGGCGCCGGAGACCCCTCCGCGGCGGGTCGAGGGCGAGCGCTCCTTGGCGCTCGACCTGCCCGCCACGGACGATTCGACATCGCGGCTGAGTGTGGGGAGCGGCGCGCCTCCCGCTCCGGGGTGGGCGCGCAGCGAGCGGGAGCGAGATGTCGAGGGGAGTCGGGTGGACGCGATGACGCCCGATCGCCTCGGACCTGCAACCCCAGCGGGGATGGGCGACGTTTCACGTGAAACGCCCCAGGTCGGGCAGGCGCCGCGCCCCGTGGACACTTCGGTGGCCTCGGAGCTGAGCCCAGCGAGGCAGGGGAAGGCTCCATCGGACGTTAGGCTGGCGGGCAGAGCCGGGACGACTGCACCCGAGCCATTGCCGTGCGTGGAAGGTCCCGTGCTGGCAGCGCAACAGCGCACCGCGGTGACAGCTGAGAGGAACATCGACGTGCCCGACGACGATCGTCGTACGGTGCTCGCGGAGGCACTTCCTGAGGCCTCGGACGACACCCCGTTGATGGCAGAGCTGCGACTCGACGCCCAGCGCAGGATCGAGCTGCGCGGACGGAGGTTCGCCCCGCCGCCGCAGACCCGGGTCATCACGGTCGCCAACCAGAAGGGCGGCGTCGGAAAGACCACGACGACCGTCAACCTCGCGGCGGCGCTTGCCCAGGCCGGCCTGAAGGTCCTGGTCATCGACAACGATCCGCAGGGGAACGCGTCGACGGCGCTCGGTGTCGATCATCGCGCGGGCACGAAGTCCGTCTACGAGGTCCTCATCGACGGCGACCCCGTCGAGCCCGCCGTCCAGGAGTGCCCTGACATCCCGGGTCTCTTCTGCCTGCCCGCGACCATCGACCTGTCGGGCGCTGAGATCGAGCTCGTCTCCATGGTGGCGCGCGAGTCCCGCCTCCGGCGCGCGGTCGACGAGTACCTCGCCCAGCAGGAGGCAGCGGGGGCACGGTTCGACTACGTGCTCGTGGACTGCCCGCCGAGCCTCGGGCTGCTGACGGTCAACGCATTCGTCGTCGGACGTGAGGTCCTCATCCCGATCCAGTGCGAGTACTACGCGCTCGAAGGCCTCTCGCAGCTCCTCAAGACGGTCACGCTCATCCAGGCGCACCTCAACCGCGACCTGCACGTCTCGACGATCTTGCTCACCATGTACGACACGCGGACGAATCTCGCGCGTCAGGTGGCCGACGAGGTTCGGGAACACTTCCCTGACAAGACGCTGGCGACGACGATCCCGCGTTCCGTGCGGATCTCGGAAGCCCCGAGCTATGGGCAGACGGTCCTGACGTACGACGCCGGCTCCTCGGGGGCACTTGCCTACCTGGAGGCGGCGCGGGAGCTCGCGGAGCGGGGCGCGGCCCCGACGCAGCCCGATGGGCAGACGATCACCGAGGGCACTGAGCCCTCTCGGCAGGAGGACCAGTGAGCGAGAAGCGACGGGGGCTCGGACGCGGTCTTGGCGCCCTCATCCCGAGCGGGCCCGAAGGCGCGAATCCCGGCCGGGACCGGCCCGTCGACGTGTTCTTCCCTGGGGGTCCTGGTCCAGCAGCCGACCACGGAGATGTGAACGGCCCCGACGTCGAGCCGACCGAGGAGGCTGAGACGTCCGCCGACTCGGCAGGCGGCGACGGCACGGCCGGGCGCATTGATCTGCTCCCGGTTCCCGGTGCTCGGTTCGCCGAGGTGCCGGTGGCGTCGATCCGGCCGAACCCCCGACAGCCGCGCACCGTCTTCGACGAGGACGACCTCGCCGAGCTGGTCGGGTCGATCCGGGAGGTCGGCGTTCTGCAACCCGTCGTCGTCCGGCCGGCGGGCGACGGCTACGAGCTCATCATGGGTGAGCGACGTCTGCGGGCCACCAAGGAGGCCGGGCTCGCGACGATCCCCGCGATCGTGCGGGACACGCAGGACGGCGACCTGCTGCGCGACGCACTGCTGGAGAACCTGCATCGGGCTCAGCTGAACCCCCTTGAGGAGGCGGCGGCGTATCAGCAGCTGCTCGACGACTTCGGGTGCACGCAGGAGGAGCTCGCGGCCCGGGTCCAGCGTTCGCGGCCCCAGATCTCGAACACGCTGCGACTGCTCCGTCTGCCCGCGGGGGTCCAGCGTCGGGTTGCCGCCGGGGTCCTGTCGGCTGGACACGCGCGCGCCCTGCTCGGGCTCGCCGACGGCGCGGCGATCGAACGGCTCGCCCAGCGGATCGTCGCCGAGGGGCTGAGTGTCCGGGCGGTCGAGGAGATCGTGTCGCTCGGCGGGGACGAGCCCCAGGCGAAGGAGCGTCGCGTCGCGCCCCGGGCCGGTGCTCGGAACGTCGCGGTCGACGATCTGGCCGCGCGCTTGTCGGATCGTTTCGACACGAGGGTCAAGGTGGCGCTCGGGAAGTCGCGCGGACGACTGACCGTCGACTTCGCGTCCGTCCAGGACCTCAACCGCATCCTGGCCCTGCTCGCGCCGGAGGACCCGGGGCTGTTCAAGGGGTAGTGCCGATCCGGCGGCCCCGAGCGGATCGTCCGTGTCCCCGGCCGAGGAGCCCCGCGGAGGTCAGTGGAGGTCAGCCGAGGGCGTCCAGGATCTCCGCGCGCAGGTCGCCCTTCGGCCGGGCCCCGAACAGCACACCGGCCAGCTCCCGGTCGCGCCACAGCTGGATCATCGGCAGCGAGAGCACGCCGTAGCGCGCGACGACGCCCGGGCTGTCGTCGCAGTCGACCTCGACGAAGCGCACGCGCCCCGCGAGCTCGATCGCGAGCTCCTCGAGCACGGGCTCGACCAGGCGGCACGGCAGGCACCACGCTGCGCGGAAGTCGACGACCACCGGGTCAGGGCACCCCAGCACCTCGGCGTCGAAGGTCGAGTCCGACGCCCGGATGATCACGAGACGGTGACGAGCGTCTCAGTCGGTGGCTCCGGGTCGGTGACCTGGTCCAGCAGGCCCGCCAGGTAGTGCTGAGCGTCGAGCGCCGCCGAGCAGCCCGAGCCGGCTGCGGTGATGGCCTGCCGGTAGGTGTGGTCCACGGCGTCGCCGCAGGCGAACACACCCGCAAGGTTCGTGGCCGTCGATCGTCCGACGACCTCGATGTACCCGGACTCGTCCAGGTCCACCTGACCCCGGACCAGCTCGGTCCGCGGGATGTGGCCGATCGCGACGAAGACGCCCCCGGCCGAGACCTCCCGCGTCTCGCCCGTCCGGGTGTCCCGCAGGGTGACCGAGGTGACCTTCTCATCGCCGTGGATCGCAGCGACCTCGCTGTTCCAGGCGAAGGCGATCTTCGGATCCGCGGCGGCGCGTTCGGCCATGATCTTCGACGCGCGAAGCCGGTCGCGCCGGTGCACGAGGGTCACCTTCGAGGCGAAGCGGGTGAGGAACGTGGCCTCCTCGACAGCGGAGTCGCCGCCACCGATCACGAGCAGCTCCTGCCCGCGGAAGAAGAAACCGTCGCAGGTCGCGCACCACGAGACACCGCGGCCGGAGAGCCGCTTCTCGTCGGCGATGCCCAGCTCCCGGTACGCCGAGCCGGTGGCCAGGATGACGGCGCGGGCGAGGTAGGTCTCTCCGCCGCCGGTCACCACGGTCTTGACCGGCCTCCCGAGCTGGACCGAGGTCGCGTCGTCCCACACCACCTCGGCGCCGAACTTCTCGGCCTGCTCCCGCATGGCCTCCATGAGGTCGGGGCCCTGGATGCCGGCGGCGAAGCCGGGGAAGTTCTCCACCTCGGTGGTGTTCATCAGCGCACCGCCGGCGGTGACCGAGCCGGCCACGACGACCGGCGCAAGTCCCGCGCGGGCCGCGTACACCGCGGCGGTGTAGCCGGCTGGGCCGGATCCGACGATCACGACGTCTCGGATCGTGCTGCTCTGCTCGCTCACGGGTGTCCTTCTCACGAGGGGGTGACGGCCGGACCAACAGATCCGACCGACCGATTGTTCCCCAGCGCGGTCGACGCGGGGGTGGTGGTCAGCGGACGGTGATCTCGGAGAGCTCGAGCCGGTAGCTGCCGTCGGAGGTGGTAGGGAGCTGGGAGATCCAGATGACGAACGAGGACGCGTCGAGCGCCGGGTCGAGCTTCAAGGTCGTGGTGCCGGCGAAGGACCCCGAGGCGAGCACGGCGCCACCCTCCGGGTTGCTGGTGCTGGACGCACGGATCTCGACCTGTCCACCGGTGCCGGTGGTGGCCAGGGTCACCGACGTCACCTGGGCGGTCGCGGCGAGGGTCACCTGCACGGCGACACCGGGTTTGAGGCCGCCGAACGTCGCGGACTTGTAGGTGCGGGTGTTCCAGGCGGTGGCGGGGTCGCCGTCGATGGCCTTCTGGATCGACTCCTGGTGCTCCCCGTCAGGGTCGGCGGGGTCGTAGGTCGTCACGGACGAGATGGCGACGACGGCGCCGGCCGAGGCAGACGGGCTCGGGGTGGGCGATGCGCTGCGCGACGAGGTCGGCGAGCTGCTGGGGGTGGAGGACGCGGTGGTCGCAGCGGGCGCATCGGTGTGGGCGGAGGTCGTCGGGGACGAGAACAGCGAGGTCAGCCCGAGGACGACGGCGACGAGGATGACGACCACCGCGACCACCAGGGCCGTGCGGGTCGGGTCGATACGCCGTCCGCGACCGTAGGCCCTGGAAGTGACGACAGGGACCGGGTAGGTGCTTGGGCCGCGGCCTGATGAGGTGGCGACCCGGGGGACTGCCGCGGGGAATGGGTCCTCGACCCCGCCCGCGGCCGACGGCGGGCCGGTCCAGGCGGGCGCGCCCGGAGGCGGCGTGGCGGCGAAGGACAGGGGTGCGGCCGGCGGGCTCGAGGTGACGGGCGGCTGCCCGGCCGCCGGCGCATCGACCGGAGGCAGTGCACCACCGTGCTGCAGCTGCGGCGGCGCAGGCGGGGGTGTGCCGGGGACGCCGGAGGGCCGGTCGCGCTCGAATGCCGCGCGGATGGACTCCCGTGGAACCCTGGTCCGCGGCGGACCGGCGTCAGCAACGGCCGTGGCTGCATCGCCGGCGCCCGGCGTGGTCTGTACCCGGATCTCACCCCAGGGCTCCAGCTCGTGGACCAGCTCTCCGGCGGTACGCGGACCGTCGTCGTCCTGGACGAGACCGGCGATGCATAGCGCGGACAGATCGGCCGGGACCTCGGGGTTCGTCGTGCGGGGCGTGACGAGGTCGCCACTGGCGTCACGCGGGGCGGCGGGGAGCCTGACGGGGGCCGTGGAACCTTCGTCGACCGGCCAGGTCCCGGTCAACGCCGCGTACAGGAGCCGGAGCAGATCGACTGCGTCAGTCCGGCTGGCGGCCTCGTCGTTCTGGGTGCGGCCGAGCAGGTGCGCGTCGAGGGACAGCCCGGAGATCACGACGCGGCCGTCGCGGGTGATGTGCAGGGCCGAGGGGCGCAGCGCGAGGTGGTGGACTCCGCGACGGCGGGCCACCTCGAGCGCGGCGGCCGCCTCGCCGATCACGGCGCGCGCCTGGTCGGCGCTCAGCGGCCCGGCTGCGAGCAGCTCGGCGAGCGAGGGGCCGGCCGCATCCTGCGTGACGACGTAGCCGCGGCCGTCCGGCAGGGTGCCGACATCGACGATGCGCACCAGGCGCACGTCGGTGACGAGGGCTGCGCGCCGAGCCGCGTCGAGGGCCCCGGGGGTCGCGCTGGGGAGCAACCGGACCTGGATCGGGCGGTCGAGGACGACGTCGACGGCCGCGTAGGTGAGCGCACCGGGGATGTCGTCGTCCACGGTGGCACCGAGCCGATAACGACTGGCGATCACCGGGCCGCCCGACGCCTGGCCGCCCGACGCCTGGTCGCTCACCGGTACCTCCCGCTGGGTGCCGGGCACCGACGGTCGGTGCCCTGCGAGGTCATGCTAGACGGCCGGACGGTGGGTGAACCGGGAGAACATCCGTCGGACGGAGCTGATGAGCACGTCCACGTCCCCCACCCCGAGCGCGCGGAGCACCGCCACGTACAGCGCTGTCATCCCGCTTGCCACCAGCGTGAACACCACCAGCGCCAGCAGCCAGCCGGCGACCCCGGCCCCCGCCCTCAGCCCGAGTGCGTTCAGGGCGGCCAGGACGAGCGCGCCCGCGGCGGCGGCGGTCAGTGCGGCGACCGTCCCCCGGACATGGACCCGGAGCACCGCCCGGCCGCCGATGTGACCGACCCGGCGGAGCAGCCCGAACACCGCCATCACCGACGCGAGCGTGTACGAGGCGGTCATCGCCAGTGCGGCGCCGACCACCCACAGCTGCGGGGGAAGGAGCAGGCGTACCGCAACCGTCCCGAGCACGACGACGGCGGCCATCCCCAGGGCGATCGGGATGAGGCCCCGGGCGTCCTCGTAGGCGTAGTAGACCCGCTGGCACACCGACCAGATGCCGAAGGCGGGCAGGCCCAGCATCATCGCGACCAGCACCTGGGCGATCACCGGCACCGCCGTCAGATCCACGGTCGGCAGGATCGCCCGCACCAGGCTCGGGGCGAGGATGACGCCGATCGCCGCGGCGAGCATCGTGAACAGGCCCACGACCCGCAGGCCGACCGAGACCGTCTCGCCGACGCGGGCCTGGGCGCGATCGGCCGCCTGGGCGGACAGGCGTGGGAACAGGGCCGTGACCAGGGACACCGTCACGAGCGAGTGCGGGAGCATGAAGATCAGGAAGGCGTTGGTGTAGGCCGCATACCCCGCGACCACGGTGCCCGGCGGTAGCGCATCGGGCGCGGCGGCCGCCGCCTGGGACACCGCGATCGCACCGCCCTGGCCGATCAGCAGGGCCACGAAGGTCCAGCCCGCGACCTGGCCGGCGGCGGCCAGACCCACACCGCGGAATCCCCAGCGCGGTCGCCACCGCACACCGGCGCGCCGCATCGCGGGCACCAGGACGACGGCCTGGGCGATGATCCCGAGCGTTGCGCCGGCACCGAGCACGGCGATCTGTGTCGACGTCCACTGGTCCGCAGGCCAGATCGTGTCGTTGTGTGCCCCGTACATCACCACGAACAGCCCGAGCGTGCCGAGCGCGACGACGTTGTTCGCGGCGGGGGCCCAGGTGAACGGACCGAAGGATCCGCGGGCGTTGAGCACCTGGCCGAGCAGCGCGTACACGCCGTAGAAGAACACCTGCGGCATGCACCAGTAGCCGAGTGCGATCGCCAGCGCCAGGCGCGCACCGCCGGTGTCCCCGCCGTGGCCCGATCCATAGATCCGGGTGATGAGGGGGACAGCCGCCGTCAGCACCAGAGTGAGCACGCCAAGCAGGAGGAATCCGAGCGTCAGCAGCCGATCGACGTAGTCCTGCCCGGAATCGCGCTTGTAGGCACGCACCACCTGCGGCACGAGGACTGCCGACAGGGCTCCCGACACCAGGAGGTTGTACATGGTGCTGGGCAGGTTGTTGGCCAGGAAGAACGCGTTGGCGGCCTCGGAGGTCGCACCGATCACGCCGACCAGCACGACGTTGCGGGCCATGCCGAGCACCCGGGAGACCAGGGTCCCCGCGGCCATCACCGTGGCGCCGCCGCCGATGGAGGACCGCGGACCCTCGTCGGGCTCGACGCTCACCCGCCCGCGTCCTTGTCCGAGGGCGGTTCGGCGCGGGTGCGGCTCTCGCCGTCGCCGCCCAGCACGCCGAGGTGCTCGGACGCGTCCGCCGGGACCTGGCGGGCGCCGCGTCGGGCGCTCTGGCCCCGGCGCACGGTGCGGCCGATGCCGAGCGCCAGGCCGAGCGCGAGGACGGCCCCGACGACGGCTGTCCCCACGTTCTCGATCGTCGGGCTGAGGTTCGCCTCGAACACGACCGGAGCGAGGGACAACGAGGTGCCGTCCTGGGCCACCAGCTCGGCCGTCACGGCGACCTGGCAGTTGGCGCGTGCGACGAAGTGGACGGGGACCGAGGTCTCGGTCCCGGCGGCCACGGTGACGGGGTCGGAGGTCTCGGCCGTGAGGCAGGCCTTCGCGGCCGTGACCTGCACGCGGACCGTCGCCGCCGTGGGCAGCTGGTTGCGGATGGTGAAGCGGACGTCGCTCGAGGCGCTGATGACGGTGAGGTTGGCCCGGGGGGTGAGCGTGAGTGCATCGAGCCGCGCGTCGACGGCCGCGAGGGTCGCCTCCACCTGTGCGGCCCGCGCCCCGGGATCGGCGCGCCACACGACCGCGAGCGGTGCGAGCAGCGCAGCGTCGAGGCCGCCGGTGACGGCCGCCGGATCGGCCGTCGCACCGGCCAACGTCCTGAGCTCGACCTGAGCGGTGGTGAGGTCGGTGACCTGTGCGGGGTCAAGGGCGTCCGGACCGGTGGCGCCGTGCGAGGCCTGGACCACCAGCGGGTTCGCGGCTGTCGCCAGGGCGGCGGTCGTGGTCAGCCGGACCCACGGCGCACCGCGCAGGGTCTGGACGAGCTCCGCGAACGAGGCCGGGTCGGCGGTCCAGCCGCGGTCGGCCGCGATCACCACACGATCGGCGCCCGAGGTCTCCCGCGCGGCTACCGCGAGGATGGCCAGGACCGCCTGCTGGGTCGTGACCGAGCCGGCCGCGGCACCGGTCGCCAGGGCATCGAGCTGCACATCGGAGCGCAGCACCGTGAGATCGCCCGCCGACGTCGAGATGGTGGCCACGCCGGAGGTCCCGTCCGCTGCCCCGGGCACGAGCAGCCGGGTCGCGCCGGCCTCGCGCACGGCGAGCGCGGTCGCGGCGTCGACCTGGGAGTCGGCCGACCACACCAGGTCCCCCGACAGTGCCGGCGCGACGCCCGCCGACGTCGCGCGCGCGGACGTCAGCAGCTCAGGGGAGTCCGCACCTCCGACCGCCGTGGGGTCGGGGTCGGACCAGGGCAGCGCGAGCGCCTCGCGGCCGTCCTGCAGTGCGGAGCCCAGGCCGTCCGCCCAGTCGCCGGCCGCAGTGCTGTCGCCCTTGGCCGCGGAGAGCAGGGCAGGGTCGACGGCGAGGCCCAGCTCCGGGACGGCGTGCGCGGTCGCCAGCAACCGGTCCAGCCTGCCCCGCGGGGCGACCAGCGCGTCGAGGCCGCTGTCGGAGGCGGCGGAGGCACTGGCCGACGGGCTGGGGCCCGCGGCCGACGTCGCGCCCGGCAGGGCGGGGCTGGTGGCCGGCCCGACGACCGGGGCGACGAGGGCGACCTGCGCCTGGGGGATCTGCTCGGTGGACTCCCAGAGCAGGAAGGTGCGCAGGGACGCCCGCGACGTACCGCCGTCCACCTGGACCTGCAGGCCGCGCGGCCCCCAGACGTTCGCGAGGCGGATGGCGGAAGCGGGCGCGACCAGGGTGATCGTCGTGCTCTGGCCCGCCGCGAGCGGTCCGGGGGTCGCCGTCCGGGCGAGCAGTGCGGCTCCGTACGCCCCGGTGGTGCCGTCGGCCCAGGCGTCCAGCTCGGCCCGGCTGGTCAGGCGGAAGCGGCTGAGCTGCAGGCTGACGGACGCGGACTGCAGGGGTGCGCTCCCGGTGTTCGTGACCGTGACCGTGGCCGTCAGGTCGCTGTTCAGGGTGAGCACCTGCGGCGACAGGGCGTCGAGGGTGACCGTCAGGTCGCTCGGTGCGGCGGTGGTGGTCGGCGCGGGGGTCGCCCCCGCTGCGGGGGTCGGCGCCGTCGTGGTGGGAGCGGCGGTGGTGGGCGCTGTGGGCGAGGCGTGACCGGCGCCGCAGTGCTCGAGGGCGGCCGCCGACGGGGCGAGCCCGGCCGTCGCGATGAGCAGCGTCAGGGCAGCCAGGACGACGGCGCGAGGTCCCCGGGCCGTCATGCCTGCTCGGCGAGCGCGTCGAGCGCCGCCTCGGCGAGCCGTCGCTCGTTGGGGTAGGACAGCCGCGTCGGCAGACCGGAGAGCGGGACCCAGGCGGCGTCCTCCGCCTCCCGGTCGGGGTCGCGGTCGACGGTCAGCGCACCGCCGATCGCGCGGAGCAGGAAGTGGTGCACCACCTTGTGCACGCGGCGGTCGTCACCGCTGAACCAGTAGTCGATGACACCGAGCGGGGCGACGATCGAGCCCAGGATGCCGGTCTCCTCGGAGATCTCCCGGACGGCGGCCTCCTCGGGCGTCTCGGCGCCCTCCAGGTGCCCCTTGGGCAGGCACCACTCAAGGCGACCGGCCCGGTTGCGCCGGGCGATGATGGCCGCCTGCGCGACGCCCTCGACCCGGCGGATCACCAGACCGCCGGCCGAGGTCTCGTCGACCACCGGCAGTGGTGACGTCGACGAGCCTGCCGACTGCGGGCGGACGAGCCGCAGCGGATGGCCGCCGGGAGGTGACGGCACCCGGCCGGGCTCAGGGGGGCCGGCCGCGCTGGACATGCCGACCACTGTAACGACCCGGGACCCGCGGGGCGTCGGGGCGTCTGGCAGGCTGTCCCGGTGTCCAGCCCCCGTCCCGACGAGCATCCTGACGCCCGAGCCCTGCAGCTGCGCGCCGCGCGCACCCTCGCGGCGCTCCCCCCCGCGGCGATCGAGCTGGGCCGGGCGTTCGACGCGGCCGGCTTCGAGCTCGCGCTGGTCGGCGGCCCGGTGCGGGACGCGTTCCTGGGTCGGACCAGCGCCGACCTCGACTTCGCCACGTCGGCCTCCCCGGACCAGACGCAGCGGCTGCTGGCCCGGTGGGGCGATGCGCACTGGGACATCGGTCGGGCCTTCGGCACCATCGGCGCGCGCCGGTTCGCCGTCGGGGACGAGCCCGACATCGTCGCCGAGGTCACCACGTACCGCTCGGACGTCTACGACCCCGCGTCCCGCAAGCCGGTGGTCGCGTTCGGCGACAACCTGCTGGGCGACCTGTCCCGCCGTGACTTCACGGTCAACGCGATGGCGGTGCGGCTGCCCGCGCTGGAGTTCGTCGACCCGTTCGACGGCCTGGGGGACCTGGCCGCGGGTGTGCTGCGCACCCCGATCGAGCCCGAGCGGTCGTTCGACGACGACCCGCTGCGGATGATGCGCGGCGCCCGGTTCGTCGCCCAGCTCGGCTTCACGCTGGACCCGGGTGTGATCGCCGCGACCAGGGCGATGGCCGAGCGGCTCACGATCGTGTCGGCCGAGCGGGTGCGGGACGAGCTGGTCAAGCTGATGCTGTCGGCCGATCCGTGCGCTGGTCTGCGGGTGCTGGTCGACACCGGGCTGGCCGACCACGTGCTGCCCGAGCTGCCCGCGCTGCGCCTGGAGATCGACGAGCACCACCGCCACAAGGACGTCTACGAGCACACGCTGCAGGTGCTCGACCGGGCGATCGCCCTGGAGACCGGTCCGGACGGGCCGGTTCCGGCTCCGGACCTGGTGCTGCGGCTGGCGGCCGTCATGCACGACATCGGCAAGCCGCGCACCCGCCGGTTCGAGGGCGGTGGGGGCGTGAGCTTCCATCACCACGAGGTGGTGGGCGCGAAGATGGCGGCCAAACGGCTCACGGCCCTGCACCTGGACCGGCAGACCGTGCAGGACGTGGCCCGGCTGACCGAGCTGCACCTGCGCTTCCACGGGTACGGCGAGGGTGCGTGGACCGATTCGGCCGTGCGCCGCTACGTGGCCGACGCCGGGCCGCTGCTCGAACGGCTGCACCGGCTGACGAGGTCGGACTGCACGACGCGCAACCAGCGCAAGGCGACCCGGCTGTCGGACGCCTACGACGACCTGGAGCAGCGGATCGCCCAGCTGCGTGAGGCCGAGGAGCTCGACTCGATCCGTCCGGACCTGGACGGCACGCAGATCATGGCGATCCTCCAGATCGGCCCAGGTCGGGCGGTCGGCGAGGCGTACCGGTACCTGCTGGAGCAGCGGATGGAGCGCGGACCGCTGGGGCCGGATCTGGCCCGGGAGGAGCTGCTCGCCTGGTGGGCCGCGCGCGCCTGAGGTCGGGCGGTCGTCAGGGGCAGTGCACGACGAGCAGGCACACGTCGTCGTCGAGCCGGTCCGCCGCGAGCCTCTGCAGCAGGTGGTCGCGGATCTCCTGGGCGCCGGACGCGGGTGCCTGGGCGAGGGCGTCGGCCAGGGCTCTGAGCCCCTCGCGCAGCGGCCGGTGGCGCCGTTCGACCAGGCCGTCGGTGTAGAGCACCAGCACCGAACCGTGCGGCACGTCCAGGTCACCCTGGGTGGCGGGACGGGTGCCGTCGTCGAGCCCGACCGGCAGCGTCGGGGGGGCGTCGAGCCGCTGGACGGTCCCGTCGGGGAGCCGCAGGAACGGCGGCGGGTGCCCGGCGTTCGCATAGCGCAGGCGGGCGCCGTCCGGGGTGGCTTGCCATCGCAGGTAGACGCAGGTCGCGATGTCGACCGACCCGGTGTGCCGCAGCAGCCCGCCGAGCCCCCGGATCACCTCGACGGGTTCGGCGCCGGTCCAGGCCTGGGCGCGCAGCAGGCTGGAGACCTGGCCCATCGACGCCGCCGCCACCATGTCGTGGCCGACGACGTCACCGATGGTCAGACCCACCGTCCCGTCGGGCAGGGTGAGGATGTCGAACCAGTCGCCGCCGACCTCGGCCTGCCGGTCCGACGGCAGGTAGGAGGCCGACACGTCGAGTCCGGGCACCGGCGTCGGACGCGGCAGGAGCCGGTTCTGCAGGGCCAGGGCTGCCTGCCGTTCGGCCCGGTACAGCCGCACGTTGTCCAGGGCGAGCCCGGCCCGGCGTCCCAGGTGGGCCCCGGTGATGACGGCGCGGGCATCGAAACCGCGGGCCTGGCTGTGCACGAAGCCGAGCACCCCCAGCACACGGTCGCGGGCCCAGAGCGGGACGACGAGCACGCTGCCCAGCCCCAGCTGCTCGAGGAGCGCGAGCTGCGCAGGTGCGGTGCCGGCTCGGACGGCGGCCACGTCGACCGACTCGGGCATGAGGATGTCGTCCCGGTCGGCCGTGAGCGCCTGCAGCACCTGGGGCGCGCAGGTCGTGATCCACGTGTGGTCGAGCTGTTCGAGCGCGCGTGCCGTCGCGTCGTCCTGCGGATCGGCCACCGCGACGTGGACGCGCCGCACCGTGTCGCGCTCGTCGACGAGGGCGACGAAGCCCCAGGTCGCCAGGGCGGGAGTGGCGATGTCGGCCACGGCGTCCGCCGCATCGGTCAGCTCCAGGCGTTCGGCGATGGCGTCCGCGACCTGGGCCAGCAGGTCGAGGCGCTCGGAGGTCTGCTGGAGGAGCTCGAGCTCGGCGGCGCGCGCCCGCTCCTGCAGCACCTGGTCGGTCGCATCGGTCTGGATGCCGAGGTGGTGGGTGATCGTGCCCTCCGGGTCCCGGACCGGGCTGATCACCATGTGGTTCCAGAACGGCGTGCCGTCCCGCCGGTAGTTGAGGGCCGTGACCGAGACGGTCCGCCCGGCGTGCAGGTCCTCGGAGATCTGCGCCACCATGGCGCGGTCGGTGCCGACGCCCTGCAGGAACCGGCAGTTGCGGCCGATCACCTCCTCGGGCGCGTACCCGGTCAGCCGGCAGAACTCGTCGTTGACCCACACCAACGGCTGGTCCTCCGCGCGGGCGTCGCTGAGCACGAACGACAGCTGGGCCGCGATCGCGGTGCGCGCCGCCATGTCGGCCAGCGCCGCGCGGGCGGCGGCGGTGCTCATACCGGGTCGGGGACCGGCGCGCCGGGCCGGGTCGACCGCACCTCGACGGCGACCGCCGGTGTGCGGCCGTAGGCCCAGGCGATGACCAGGCACGCGACGGCGAGTGCGGCGAACGCGGGCCGGGACCAGCCCGTGTCCGGCAGCAGTGCGGCGGCCAGGGCGGCCGCGCCGACGAACGCGGCGTTGTAGAGCATGTCGTAGAGGGCGAACGCCCGGCCGCGGTAGGTGTCGGCGGTGTCGCGCTGCACGATGGTGTCGACCGCGATCTTGGCGCTCTGGACCGACAGGCCGAGCAGCATGGCCCCGGCCGCGATCATCACGAAGCTCGAGGAGAGCGTGAGCAGCACCTGGCTGAGCGCCCCGATGACGAGCGCCACCTGGATCCACCGTGGTGGGTCGATCCACTGGTGCGCGATCGGGGTGAGCACCACTGCGATCCCGTTGCCGGCGAACGACAGGCCGGTGAGCAGCACGAACGTGCCCATCCCCGCGGCGGAGTCGTGCGGGTCGGACAGCAGGTTGCGTGAGATGAGGATGAGGGCGAGGAAGTTGACGCCGTAGACGAATCGTTGGCCGGCCATCACCGCGAGCGCTGCGCCCGGAGTGCGCCGGGCCACCAGGTAGCGGGCACCGGCCACGAGGTCGGCGGCCACGGCGCGCAGGTCATCGGCCAGCCCTTGGGCGGGCCGTTCGTCGCGCGAGGGCCCGAGCTCATCCGGGGTCAGGCGCAGCGCCAGCGCGCTGGCGGCACCGAAGGTGGCTGCGGCGGCCACGAGGACGACGCCGTCGTGGACGCCCCCGCTCGGCGTCAGCCAGCCGACGAGAGCCCCGATCCCCGCCCCGGCCACCGCCGACACCCCGCCGAGCGTGGGCGTGAGGGAGTTGGCGATGACGAGTCGGTCGGCCGGCACGACCTGCGGCTGCCCGGCCGACAGGGCGGACAGCAGGAACCGGTTGACCCCGAGGGTGACGAGCGCCAGCGCGTAGACCGCCGGCGCGACCCCGGCCGTCACGATGACGACGGCGAGCGCGAGGGTGAGCACGACGCGCAGCGCGTTGCCGAGGGCGAGCACCTGGCGTCGGCGCCAGCGGTCGAGCAACGGGCCGGCGAACGGGCCGACGACGGTGAACGGCAGGAGCAGCACGGCGAACGCGCTCGCCACCCCGGTGGCCGTCGTCATCCGTTCCGGGGAGAAGAAGAGCTGCGTCGCCAGCCCGACCTGGAACATCCCGTCGCCGGCCTGCGACACGATGCGCACGGTGAACAGGCGTCGGAACCGGGGCAGCGCGAGGAGCCGCCGGAGGTCGTCGAAGGCCTGCATCGCCTCAGGCTAGCCGCAGCCGCCGACGCGGCCAGGTCCACCCGGGCGGCCCCGACCCCGGGTAGGGCGGTGGTGCCGAGACGGCGAAGGGCCGCCCGGACGTGGGGCGGCCCTTCGCGACGTGCGGTGCGAGCTCAGCGCTCGTTCTCGCCGGTGATGAAGGCCTCGAGGGCCGCGCGGCCCTTCGTGTCCTCCATCTGGACCGGCGGGGACTTCATCAGGTAGGTCGCGGCCGACAGGATCGGGCCGCCGATGCCACGGTCCTTGGCGATCTTCGCGGCGCGGACGGCGTCGATGATGATGCCCGCCGAGTTCGGGGAGTCCCAGACCTCGAGCTTGTACTCGAGGTTCAGCGGCACCTCGCCGAACGCGCGGCCCTCGAGGCGCACGTACGCCCACTTGCGGTCGTCGAGCCACTGGATGTAGTCCGACGGGCCGATGTGCACGTTCCGCGGGGCCAGCTCGTGGTCCATGTTGGACGTGACCGACTGCGTCTTGGAGATCTTCTTGGACTGCAGGCGCTCGCGCTCCAGCATGTTCTTGAAGTCCATGTTGCCGCCGACGTTGAGCTGGTACGTGCGGTCCAGGATGACGCCGCGGTCCTCGAATAGCCGGGCCAGCACGCGGTGCGTGATGGTGGCGCCGACCTGCGACTTGATGTCGTCGCCGACGATCGGGACACCGGCGGCCTCGAACTTCGCGGCCCACTCCGGGTCGGAGGCGATGAACACCGGCAGCGCGTTGACGAAGGCGACCTTCGCGTCGATGCAGCACTGCGCGTAGAACTTGTCGGCCACCTCGGAGCCCACCGGCAGGTAGGAGACGAGCACGTCGACCTTGAGGTCCTTGAGCGTCTGCACGATGTCGACCGGCTCGGCGTCCGACTCCTCGATGGTCTCGGAGTAGTACTTGCCGAGGCCGTCGAAGGTGTGGCCGCGCTGCACGGTGACGCCCAGGGGCGGCACGTCGGCGATCTTGATGGTGTTGTTCTCGGAGTTCAGGATCGCCTCGGACAGGTCGAAGCCGACCTTCTTGGCGTCCACGTCGAAAGCGGCGACGAACTCGACGTCGCGGACGTGGTACTCGCCGAAGCGCACGTGCATGAGGCCCGGCACCTGGCTGTCGTCGGGTGCGTCCCTGTAGTACTGCACGCCCTGGACCAGCGACGAGGCACAGTTGCCGACCCCGACGATCGCTACGCGGATGGAACCCATCCTCACTCCTTCTTCGGTGTGGCCGTCGCGGCACCGCGGTGCGGGCCGGCGGTTGGATCGGTGTCGGCCGAATGGCCGGCACCGGGTGTGCGGGCGGGCCGTCCGGCCCGCTCGGTGTCGATGAGCTGGTCGAGCCAGGCGACCTCGCGCTCGACCTGGTCGAGCCCGTGGCGCTGCAGCTCGGAGGTGTACTCGTCCATGCGCTCGCGTCCGCGGGCGAAGGACTGGCGCACCAGCTCGAGCCGTTCGGTGAGCCGGGTGCGCCGGCCCTCCAGGATGCGCAGCCGGGTCTCGGCGTCGGTCTGCGCGAAGAACGCGAACCGGACGTCGAACTCCTCGTCGTCCCACGCCGAGGGCCCGGCGGAGCCGAGCACCTCGCCGAGCAGCTCCTTGCCGGCGGCGGTGAGCTGGTAGACGATGCGGGCCCGTTTGCTGGCCACGGCCCGCTCGTCGGCGACGGCATCGGAGCCGACGATGAGTCCCCGCTCCGCGAGCGAGCGCAGGGCCGGGTAGAGCGAGCCGTACGACAGCGCCCGGAACGAGCCGAGCACGAGGTTGAGCTGTTTGCGCAGCTCGTAGCCGTGCATGGGTGAGCCGTGGAGCAGGCCCAGGATCGCGTGGTCGAGGACGTCGGAGCGTGCGCGCACGTCCTACCTCCTTGACCGATGGCGACCGGGCTCGCGGGACCCGCACGGGCGATGCACGCCCGACCGGCAGATCCGGAGCCCGTTCGATGTCCTGCGAGTCCCGATGAAAGTCTCGATGTATCGAACTGATACATCCGGAGGCTATGCCATACCGACACATCGGCACAAGGTGACCTGTGCGACGTCGCTGGTGCCGATCCGGTGAAGGCGGCGGGGCGATGGGGTGGCGTCGCACCGCGACCCGACACGCTCCCCCATACTGGAACGCGCGGAACGGCCCCGCCCTCGTCGTGGTGGCGTCGTACAAGTGCAACCAGAGGGAGTCTGTGTGGCTGGGAAGACCGGGCGTCCGGCGCGTTCGGACGCACGGCGCAGCACATCGCGCGCCAGTGGTCGCCCGACCCGCCCCAGCGACAAGGACGCCCCGAACCGGTTCTGGAACTACCCGCGCCCCGGGTACCACGGGCTGCACCGGTGGCTGCCGTCCTGGCGGTTCGTGGTGGCTTCGGCGCTGGGCTTCGTGTTCCTCGTGCTCGGCCTCGTCGTCGCCGCCTACCAGGGGATCGCCGTCCCGGACCCGACCGCCGAGGTCACCGACCAGACGACCAAGGTCTACTTCGCCTCCGAGGACGGCACGTCCGACCGCGGCAACCTGATGGGCACCTACCCCGGGATCAACCGGGAGATCGTCGACTACTCGACGCTGCCGGAGTACGTCGGCCAGGCCGTGGTGGCCTCCGAGGACCGCACGTTCTTCACTAACTCGGGCGTCGACCCGCGCGGCATCGTCCGAGCCTTCCTGAACAACGTCTCCGGCGGGGCGCAGCAGGGGGCCTCGACCCTCACCCAGCAGTACGTCGAGAACTACTACCTGGGCGCGACGCACGACTACGTCGGCAAGGCGAAAGAGGCGCTGCTCGCCATCAAGATCGCCCAGACCGAGAGCAAGGAAGAGATCCTAGGCCGGTACCTCAACACCAACTACTTCGGCCGCGGCGCCTACGGCATCCAGGCCGCCGCCCAGGCCTACTTCGGGGTCGACGCGAAGGACCTCACC
>JAHIJU010000409.1 GCA_018898235.1 Actinomycetota bacterium
GGTGGACTCCGACCGGCTGTTCACCCGCGAGCAGTCCGAGCGGATCGCCGCCGGCATCCCGCGCAGCGGCCCGGTCCGCGTGGTCCGGTCACCGTTCGGGCACGACGGGTTCCTCATCGAGCACGACCAGGTGTCGGTGATGGTGAGCGACTTCCTCGCCGACCGGGCACCGAGCCGGCGGACGTCGCGCTGAGGTCCCGGTGACGGGCCGCTCGGGTCCGGCGGGGCCGGGACACGGTCCCGGTCGGCCAGGGCCGCGCTAGCAGTCGATCGCGGTCCGGTCGCGACCGGACGACTTCGCCGTGTAGAGCGCCCGGTCGGCGCGGTCGGTCGCCTCGGCCAGGTCACCGACCGGGTCGCCCGTCGGCTGGACGCGGGCCGCGCCCAGGCTCACCGTGCAGTTCCACCGACCGAGCACCCGGCGGACGGCGGCGCGCAGCTGTTCGGCACGGTCGTACAGACCCGGTGCGCTGTCCCCGAGCAGCACCAGGAACTCCTCGCCGCCCGTGCGAGCCACCAGGTCGCCCGGCCGCAGGGCCGACCGCAGACCCTGCGCGAGGGCGACGAGCACCTCGTCGCCGACCGCGTGCCCGTGCAGGTCGTTGACCGCCTTGAACCGGTCGACGTCGAGCAGGAGCACAGCGCTCTGCGCCGTCAGCTCCCGCTCCGCGGCCCCGCGGTGCAGCCCGCGGCGGTTGAGCAGACCCGTGAGCGGATCGGTGATCGAGAGCGTGTGGACCTCGGTCAGCGCCCGCTCGAGCGACCGGCGCTGGAACAGCACCATCTCCGAGGCTGTGAGCAGGCCGGTGAGCGGGATCAGGCTGGTGGTCGCGGTCGACAGCACCGCGTCGGACCCCGAACCGATCGCTGCGACGCACGCCGCGACGAGCACCACCTCGTGCACCCGCACCAGGCGCCGGGAGAAGCTCGCGGCCGCGTAGAGCGCCGGCGGCATCAGCAGGAACAGGTTGATCGCCGCACTCCGGCGGTCGAGGTTGCCGAGCACGCTCACCACGACGAGGGCGTCGAGCAGCACCAGCACGGCCATCATCCGCGACTGGTCCCAGCGCGCGCCCCAGAACCACACGAGGACGCCGAAGGCCGCCGCGACCGGGATCAGGGACAGGAAGGCCACGGTCCACGCGCCGGGTCGCATGGTCGCCGGGTCGAGAGCCGCCAGGCCGCCCAGCACCGAGCTGAGCCACAGCGCGATCGCGAGCAGCCGGGAGGGCCCGCTCCCCGATCGGTCGGGTGCGGAAGGCACCGAGTGCACACATCCCCCTCAGCTCGCCGGGCCTTGTCACGCTACGTGCCGGTGCGGACCCGCAGGCCACGGCCGGGCCGTTCTCACCCGGGCGAAGCAAGCCCGCCTGCGCTGGACGGGTGACCCTGCCGGGTGCCGACACCGGGCACGCCACCGGCGGGCGAGGGGACCGCGGCCGGACAGATGCGATCGGCCGCAGGGAGATTTGCCATCATGAGGCCATGAGCACCTCATCCGCAGACCTCGCGCAGGTCAGCACTCTGCTCGAGGCGCAGTGGCGGCGGCTGCGCGCCTGGGTCGGTGCCACCGTCGACCCCGACCTCGGCGGCCAGCCGTCGGTGCTCGACGGGTGGACCACGGTCGACCTCGTCGCACACCTCGGACGCGCCATGGAGGCGCTCGCGGTGTGCACCCCGGCGCCGTCCGGCACGGTGCCGTTCACCTTGGCCGAGTACCTCGGCAGCTATCCCGGGCGCGCCCAGGACATCGCCGAGATGACGCGCGAGCTCGCCGTCCGGTACGCCGCCGACCCGCTGCGGTACGTGGACACCGCAGCGGCCGCCACCTTCGCCACCCTCGCATCCCTCGGTCCCGACGACGTGGTGGTGCAGGCCCGGCGCGCACCCGTGCTGCTGACCACGATGGTCACCTCGCGGCTCGTCGAGCTCGTCGTGCACGGCGACGACCTGCTGCGCTCGGTTCGCCGGGTGCGGGGCGCCGACGCGGCACCCGACCCCGTCGATCCCGAGGCGCTCCGGTTCGTCGCCGAGGCCCTGCTCGACATCGTGCGGGCCCGGACCGGCGCCGACCTCGAGGTGGCCGACGCCCGGACCTGGATGCGGCTGGCGGCCGGTCGCAGTCCCTACGACGTCGACCTGCTCGCCCGGGGGCTGCGCGCCTGCTCACCCTCGGACGGGGTCCCGGACCTGGGGCGCATGCTCCCCGTGCTCTAGCCCGGCTAGCGTCGTCCCATGCTCACCGCCTACGCCGCCGGCCTGTCCTCCGACAACCCGCTGGCGGGCCTGGTCGTCGGCGAGCTCCCCGCCCCTGCGCCCGAGCCCGGCTGGACCGTGGTCGACGTCCGTGCCGCCACCCTCAACCACCACGACCTGTGGTCGCTGCGCGGGGTCGGACTCGGCGCCGACCGGCTCCCCATGGTGCTCGGCACCGATGCGGCCGGGGTCACCGCCGACGGGCGCGAGGTCGTCGTGCACGCCGTCATCGGCGGACTGCCCGGCACCGACCTGCCGCGCAGCATCCTGTCCGAGCGGTACCCGGGCACCCTCGCCGAGCAGGTCGCCGTGCCGACGGCCAACCTCGTCGACAAACCCGTCGGGATGGGGTTCGCCCAGGCCGCCTGCGTCCCCACCGCCTACCTGACGGCCTACCGGATGCTGTTCCGGTCCGGGCGGGCGACCCCGGGGCAGCGGGTGCTGGTCCAGGGTGCCGGCGGCGGGGTCGCGACCGCGGCGGTCCTGCTGGGCGCCCATGCGGGGCTCGACGTCGTCGTCACCA
>JAHIJU010000410.1 GCA_018898235.1 Actinomycetota bacterium
CACCCGCACCCAGCGCGTGACGGTGCACGTCCTGACCTCGGAGCTGGCCGTGACCGGCACGGTGGACAGCTGTTCCACTGCCCCCTGAGCGCCGATGGACTACCGTGGTGGGTCACGCAGGCTCGGCGGGGCCGCTTGGACGCGGGCGCTAGCCCCACCGGATCCGCCGGCGGCACTCCCCCGCACCATGACGAGTGTGCGCTGCGCGTCCGAAGGAAGGAACGATCGTGAGCGAGACTACTGCAGCCACCTGGCTGACCCAGGAGGCGTTCGACCGGCTCAAGGCGGAGCTGGCCCACCTGGAGAACGTGGGACGCAAGGAGATCGCCGACCGCATCGCCGCGGCCCGGGACGAGGGTGACCTCAAGGAGAACGGCGGCTACCACGCGGCCCGCGAGGAGCAGGCGAAGCAGGAAGCACGCATCCGCGAGCTCCAGGCCAAGCTGCGCCACGTGCAGATCGGCATGCCGCCCGATGACGGTGTGGTCGAGCCCGGCATGGTGGTGACGGCCGAGGTCGCCGGCGACGAGATGGTGTTCCTGCTCGGTTCCCGCGAGATCGCCGGGTCGGCCGACATCGATGTGTTCTCGCCGACCTCACCGCTCGGGGCCGCGATCCTCGGTCACAAGGTGGGCGACGCGGTCGCCTATGCGGCACCCAACGGCCGGCAGATCCCGGTGCAGATCCGCGAGGCCCGCCCCTTCATCGGCTGAGCCGAACGGCTCGCCGGACGGCCGGCTACTGGGCCGGCTGCTCGGCGAGCCGGTAGCCGGCCGTCCGCAGGTCGGTGAGGACCGCGGCACAGTGGTCGGGTCCCTTGGTCTCGACCTGGACGTCGATCACCACCTCATCCAGGGACAGGTCCGCGCCGGTGCGGTCGTGCGAGACGTGCATCACGTTCACCCCCAGCACGGCCAGCGCCGACAGCAGACCGGCCAACGCACCCGGCTGATCGGGCATCCGCACCCGCAGCTGCAGGAACCGCCCGGACGAGGCCAGCCCGTGCCGGATGACGCGTTGCAGCACGAGCGGGTCGACGTTGCCGCCGGAGAGCACGACCACCACGGGCCGGCCATCGGCGAACGCCGCGGGTTCGGCCATGAGCGCTGCCACACCGGCCGCCCCCGAGGGCTCGACCAGCAGCTTCGCCCGTTCGGCGACGAGCAGCAGGGCCCGGGACAGGTCCTCCTCGCTCACCGTCCGCACGGATGTGCCGTGCGCGGCGAGCACATCGAACGGGACCCGGCCCGGCAGCCCGACGGCGATCCCGTCGGCCATCGTGTGCATCGCACCGGCGGGCATCGGGTGGCCGGCCGCGAGGGATCGCGGGTAGGCGGCGGCACCGGCGGCCTGGACCGCGATCACCCGTACCTCAGGTCGGTCGTCGAGTGCCGCGACCACGCCCGCCGCGAGCCCGCCGCCGCCGAGCGGGACGACGACCGTGCCGACCTCGGGCACCTGCTCGAGGATCTCCCGGCCGATCGTGCCCTGACCGGCGACCACGTCCACGTGGTCGAACGGGTGCACGAGGACGGCTCCCGTCGCCTCGGCGTAGGCGGTCGCGTGCTCCAGCGCCTCGTCGACCGTGCGGCCGACGAGCTCGACCCGGGCACCGTAGTCGCGGGTCGCGGCGATCTTGGGCAACGCTGCGTCGACCGGCATGTACACGAGCGCCTGCAGCCCGAGCATCCTGGCCGCCAGCGCCACCCCCTGGGCGTGGTTGCCGGCGCTCGCCGCGACCACACCACGGGCACGCTCCTGCTCGGTGAGCCGGGACAACCGCGTGTACGCGCCGCGGATCTTGAACGACCCGGCCCGCTGCAGGTTCTCGCACTTGAGCCACACCGGCGCACCGACGAGCTGGGTGAGCGCCCGGGAGAGCTGGACGGGGGTCACGTCGACCACCCCGACCAGACCGGCGCGGGCCGCCTCGACCTGGGCCGAGCCGATCATGCCGCCGCCTCCGGGCCCGCCGGTCCGGTCTGCGGTTCTCGGCGATGGTCGAGCCGGTCGTCGGTCCCCAGGTGCGGGAACTTGTCGTGACCGTGCAGGTAGAGGACCACCGTGTTGGTGAGCGCGGCGATCGGGACGGCGAACAGTGCGCCGACGATCCCGGCCACCAGGGAGCCGCTGGCCACGGCGAGCAGCACGGCGACCGGGTGCAGGGACACGGCATGGCCCATCAGGAACGGCTGCAGCACGTGGCCCTCGAGCTGCTGGACGGCGAGCACGATGACGAGCATCCAGACCGCCGCCGCCAGACCGTGCGACACGAGGGCGACCAGCACGGCGACGGCTCCGGTCACGAGCGCACCGACGATCGGGACGAACGAGCCCAGGAACACGAGCACCCCGAGGGGCAGGGCGAGCGGGACGCCGAGGATCGCAGCCCCGAGGCCGATGCCGATGGCATCCACGGCCGCGACCAGCACCTGCGTGCGGGTGTACGCCTCCAGGGTCAGCCAGCCGCGTCGGCCCGCCTGGTGCACCTGGTCCCGGGCCGCGACCGGGAACAACCCCACGACCCAGGTCCACACGCTCCGACCGTCGAGCAGGAAGAAGATGAGGCAGAAGATCGCGATCAGCGTGCCGGCGCCCACGTGCCCGACGGTCGTCGTGGCGTGCACGGCACCGGTGAGCAGCTGGGAGCTCATGCCGCTCAGCCCCGTCTGCAGCTGGGTGAGGTAGCCGTCCAGCTGAGCCGTCGAGATGTGGAGGGGTCCCTCGGCGAGCCAGGTGAGCGCCGTCACGAAGCCGGCCTTCGCCTCGGTCCACAAGCTCACGATCCCGCCGGCCACCGAGCTGCCGGCCGCCACCACGAGTGCGCCCAGGAGTGCGACCAGGCCGAAGACCGTCACCCCGACGGCCAGCAGCCGGGGCAGGTGCAGCCGACGGGTGAGCGCCTCGACCACCGGGCGCAACGCGATCGTGAAGAGGGTCGCGATGGCGACCGGGACCACGACCACCTTGAGCACGGTGAGCAGCCAGAGTCCGACGCCCACGGCACCCCCGATCACCAGGAGCCGCCAGGACCAGTCCGCCGCGGATCGGACCGCCGGAGTCACCGAGTTCGCCACGCGCCAAGGGTAGGGCCGGGTGGGGACACGACCGTCGCGCGGGCGCGCCGGCGGACCGCGGGAACGCCACGCGGGGCCCCGGTGTTGGGCAGGGTGCGACCTGAGAGATGAGGTGTCAGATGGGCTGGCTGTTCGGATCAGCGCTCAAGACGACGATGGTGGAACCGGGCGATGCGCTGCCCGGCCGCGCCGAGCCGGCGTACCAGGTACCCGTACGCCATCGGGTGCTGGGCACGGCGCTGGCGGGCCCCTGGCCGGAGGGCACCGAGGTGCTCCACCTGGCACTGGGCTGCTTCTGGGGCGCCGAGAAGGAGCTGTGGCAGGTGCCCGGCGTCGTGACGACGGCGGCGGGCTACATGGGCGGGTTCACCCCGAACCCCACCTACGAGGAGGTGTGCACCGGACGCACCGGGCACACCGAGACGGTGCTCGTGGCCTACGACCCCGCGACGGTGACGGCCGCGGACCTGCTGCGCAGGTTCTTCGAGCTGCACGACCCGACGCAGGGGTTCCGGCAGGGCGCCGATGTGGGCACCCAGTACCGGTCGGCGGTGTTCACAACCACCGAGGAACAGCTGGCTCAGGCCCGCGGCATCGCCGCGCAGTACGCACCGGAGCTCGCCCGCTCCGGGTACGGAGAGATCACCACCGAGCTGGTCCCGGCCGCGCAGGCCGGACCGTTCTACTACGCCGAGGGGTACCACCAGCAGTACCTCGACGCGAACCCGAACGGGTACTGCCCGGTCCACTCCACCGGGGTGGCCTGCCGGGTGCCGGCCTGACGGCTGGGCGCACGACGACAGCGAGGCCGGGCAGGCGTGGAGCCTGCCCGGCCTCGCTGTCTGGACGACCTGCCTGGCGCGAACAGTCCGGCTTGTCAGCCGGACCGGTGTGACAGGTCAGCGCGCGTCGACGATGTCCACGACGAACACGAGGGTGTCGCCGCCACGGATGCCGGCCTGCGGCACGCCGCGCTCGCCGTAGCCGAGGTGCGGCGGGATGGACAGCAGCACGCGGCTGCCGATCTGCTGGCCGACGAGACCGTCGTCCCAGCCGCTGATCACGGCGCCCTGGCCGATCGGGAACGTGATGGTCGACCGACGGTCGTAGGAGTTGTCGAACACCCGACCGCCCCAGGTCTGGCCGAGGTAGTGCACCTCGATCTCCTGGCCCGCCTCGACGAGGTCGCCGTCGCCGCGGCTCAGGACGAGCACCTCGAGCTCGGCGGGGGCGGCGGAGTCGGGGAACGTGAGGTTCGGCTTGTCACCGAACCCCCCGGTCGCCTGGGGCAGAACTGCGGTCATGACACGACCTCCTGGTGTGGGTGCGCGAAGGACGCGCGGACCATCCTGCCGCCCGACGCGCCCCTCGTACTGGGATGAGTGGCCCGCAGGCCCGTGCGCTAGTTCCTGCCGGACAGGATGGAGAACAGCCGCAGCAGCTCCAGGTAGAGCCACACGAGCGTCACGATGAGGCCGAAGGCGGCGGTCCAGGCGAACTTGGCCGGCACGCCCTGCTCGACGCCGCGCTTGATCGAGTCGAAGTCGACGATCAGGCTCGCGGCCGCCAGGCCGACGGCGACCAGACCGGCGATGATCCCCCAGGGACCGTTGCGCAGCGGACCGTAGCCGTCGCTCGGGACGAAGAACATCATCACCACGTTGACCAGCGAGAAGCCGAGGTAGCCGACCATCGAGATGAGCAGCCACCGGGTGAACTTCGGGGTGACCCGCACCTTGCCCGAACGGAACAGGAACAGGCTCACGGCGAAGGTCACGAAGGTGCCGAGAATCGCCTGCAGGACGATCGGCTCGGCCGTGCCCGTCGAGCTCTTGGCGACGGTCAGGGCCTGGAACAGGTAGCTGATCCCGCCCAGGAACACGCCCTCGGCGATCGTGTAGGCCACGATGAGCGCCGGGCTGGGGCTCTTCTTGAACGCGTTGACCAGGCCGAGCACGAGCCCGACGACCGCACCGATGAGGTACAGGAACGGCAGCTGCGGCGTCACGGCCCAGGTGGCCGCGGCCACGACCACCAGCAGCGCCAGCAGCCCACCGGTCTTGATCACCACGTCGTCGTAGGTCATCCGGCGCATCTGCACCGAGGTCGCCGCGGGTGCTGAGTACAGGTTCTCCAACGAGGCGGCGTCGGCGGTCTGCCCGCCGGGCATGCCGTACGTCTGCACGGCCCCCGGCTGACCCTGCTTCTGCTTGCGCGGGTCGCCGAACACGGGACTGCTGGAGAAGACGGGGTTGCTCATTCGAGGGGCTCCTCGTCGAAGGATGGCTGTCGTGGCGACAACGTGTGGGCTGCTGCACAGGTTCCCGCCGCTGCCGTGGAGGCTGGGCGGCTGGATGTTCACCGTACCGCGGGGCCCGATGCGCCACCGCAGGACAGGGCCGTGGTCAGGACGTGCGGTGGTACCCCCGCCGGGGCTCGAACCCGGACTCGACCGGGTTTAAGCCGGTTGCCTCTGCCAGTTGGGCTACGGGGGCGCACCCCATCCTGGCAGCACCCACCGGCGGTCCGGGTGGTCGCCCGGACCGCCCGTCAGGCCGGTGTCGCGGCCGGTGGCTCGGCCGCGGCCCGGAACTCCGCACGCGGATCGTGCAGCGAACCGAGCGGCACCACCTCGCGCCGGGTGAACAGGTTGAGCGTCCACCCGGTGGCGATCCGGATCGTCCGCGACGCGGTCGGCATCGCGTACAGGTGGTACGTGCGGTGCAGCACCCAGGCGAGGAAGCCCCGCACCCTGAACC
>JAHIJU010000411.1 GCA_018898235.1 Actinomycetota bacterium
CGGGCTGCACGTCATCGGCACCGAGCGCCACGAGGCGCGCCGCATCGACAACCAGCTGCGTGGCCGCTCGGGACGTCAGGGTGACCCGGGGGAGTCGCGCTTCTACCTGTCGATGCAGGACGATCTCATGCGACTGTTCAACTCGGGTCTGGCCGAGTCGATGATGGCGCGCGCCGGGTTCCCCGAGGATCTGCCGCTGGAGTCGAAGATGGTGACCCGCGGCATCCGGTCCGCCCAGTCGCAGGTCGAGGCCCGCAACTTCGAGATCCGCAAGAACGTGCTCAAGTACGACGACGTGATGAACCGCCAGCGCGAGGTCATCTACTCCCAGCGTCGTGAGGTCCTGGAGGGCGTGGACCTGCGTGAGCAGGTGGTGCGGTTCCGCGAGGAGGTCCTCAAGGCCTATGTGGCCCAGGCGACCGCAGAGGGACGTCCGGAGAACTGGGACACCGAGGCGTTGTGGACGGCGCTGCGCACCGTCTACCCGGTGTCGATCACGACGGACGAGGTGGTCGAGCAGGCCGGCGGCGCGACGCGCCTGACCGCGGAGCTGCTGGAGCGCGAGGTCCTGTCCGATGCGGAGATCGCCTACCGCGACCGCGAGGAGCTGATCGGTTCCGACCAGATGCGCGAGCTCGAGCGGCGCGTGACCCTCTCGGTGCTGGACCGCAAGTGGCGTGAGCACCTCTACGAGATGGACTACCTCAAGGAGGGCATCGGGCTGCGTGCGATGGCCCAGCGCGATCCCCTCGTGGAGTACCAGCGCGAGGGCTTCCAGCTGTTCACCGCCATGATCGATGCGATCAAGGAGGAGACGGTCGCCTTCCTCTTCAACCTGGAGGTCCAGGTGGCCGCACCGGAGGCCTCGGCCGCCGCCCAGGGTCCGCAGGCGCCCGCGGTCGATGCGGCCGCTGCTGCGGCGACCGCGGCGAGCGCACCGCGCCTGGTCGCGAAGGGGATCGACGGCCCGGAGCGCCAGGCTCCGCTGCACTACTCGGCGCCCGACGAGGACGGCGGAGTCGAGGTTCGCGGCGAGCCGACCGCAGGGGGGAGGTCCGGTTCACGTCCGGCCGCCCAGGCGCGCGCGGGCGAGGCCGATCCGGCCGGTTCGGTGAACCGTGAGGCGCGTCGTCGCGCGGCCAAGCAGGGCAAGAAGCGCGCCTGACCGACGGGCCGGTGGTCAGCCGATCTCGAGGGCGGTGACACGCCAGCCGCCACGATGGGCCTCGAGGCGGAAGGCGACGGCCCGCACGCGGATCCCGTCGTCGACCGCTGCGCTGACCTCCACGGCCGAGCCGCTGGCGTTCGCCATCAGCCGACGCACGGCGGACGGCCGCACGAGCACCACGTGGTGGCCGCCGCAGGCGGTGAGTGCGGTGCGTTCGCGCAGCTCTGCGAGCACACCGGGGGCGAGCCAGCGGGCGAGCTGGGAGGTCGGTCGCGTGCCGCGGACCACCTCGACGAGTGCGCCGGCGAGCGACAGCGCGAGCCGTGCTGGGTCCACCGTGGGAGGGACCGGCGTCTCCTCGTCGTGGCTGAGCACGGTGTCGACCGCCCGCAGCACCTCGATCCGCTCCCGCAGGGTCGGTGCGGCCCGGTGCGCGGGGCCGAGCGACGTCGCGGGGGCAGGGCGTCCGCGTGGGGTGGGGGCCAGACGAGCCCGGACGGGCCGGGGCCCGGCCGCCTCCTGACCGGCGACCGCGCTCATGCCCCCTCCGCAGGGGCGAGCAGCACCTGACCGGGGTGGATGAGATCGGGGTCGGCGCCGATCGTCTGGCGGTTCGCCTCGTACCAGGCGGGCCACGCGGCCGCGATCTGTGCCTGACCGGCGCCCGGGGGCAGCGATCGTCGGGCGATGTCCCACAGGGTGTCGCCGGGCTGGACCACCACCTGCGTCGCGGCACCACGTGCCGACTGCGGGGGCGCGGGTTCGGCCGGTGCCCCGACCGCGGGTGCGTGCACCTCGGACGTCGCAGGCAGGCCGGGTGTCGCAGCCGTGGTCACCCGCGCCGGCGTCATCGGTGGGGCCGCCGGCTCGCCCACGGGCACGCCGGTGGGTGTGGCGGTGGGGACCGTCCACCCGCTCGGGTTCGGCGTCGGGTCGGTGATGGGCCACCCGAGGTCTCCCGGGTCCGCGACGACGACGGCGGCGGCTGTGGAGGCGGCGGTGGCGGGCGCCGCGTGGGCACCGAGAGCCGAGCCGAGACCGAACCCGGCGGCCACGGTGACGGTGAGCGTGCGGCGCACGACCGCCGGGCCGTGCCGCGTGACGAGTCGTTCACCTGCCCGCCACACGTGGCCGCCCGCGCGTGCGACCAGGCAGCCGGCGGCGATGGCGGCGCTGAGGCCCAGCCAGCCGGCGAGGACGGCACCGATCGCGACGACACCGAGCTCGACCAGCACGTCGACACCCGGGACGGCGCCGGGCGACCTGACGGCGACGGCGAGCTGCGCGGTCCGTGCACCGAGCGCGGCACCGAGACCGAGTCCCAGCGCGCCGAGGGCGAGCGAGCTGATCAGACGGGCTACGGGCCGATCCGGTCCGAGGTGATGACGCATGGACTCGTCCCCTGTTTGATGTCGTTTGATGCGATTTGACGTCGACAGGTTGGCATAGATCGGCCGTCTCGGGGCCGGAACGGCAGTCCGTTGTGGACGACCCCATGCGCCCCCGAACGCCCGCGAGGATCGCTAGGGTCGGGCGCCATGCGCTGGGAGCTGCTGTTCGCCGACCTCGAAGCCCAGCTCGAGGCGGCCCGCACCGCCGCGACCCGTGTCGACGTCGCCGAGCTCACCCGTGCGGAACGTTCCCGGGTCAGGCTCGCCGACCGGCTGCGTGGCAGCCTCGGATGCGAGCTGCGGGTCCTGGTGGCCGATCAGTCCGTCCATCCCCAGGGAATGGTCGACGGCCGGTTGGTCGACGCGGCCGTCGAGTGGTTCCTCCTGGCCTCGGGCACCGGGGTGCAGCTGCTCATCCCGACCCCAGCGGTCCGGGCGGTCCGTGGGCTGGCGACGCGGGTCGCGCCCGAGGCCGGGCTCGTCGAGCGCAGGCTCGGGCTGGGGCACGTCCTGCGCGCTCTCGCGCGGGATCGGGTCGGTGTGCAGGTGCTCACCGACGCAGGTGTGCTCACGGGGCGGATCGACGTGGTGGGTGCCGACCACCTGGAGCTCACCGAGGGCGCTGCGTCGTGGGTGGTGCCGTTCGGTGCCGTGCGCTTCGTCAGGTCGAGCTAGACGTCGCGCCCCGCAGGTCGGTCAGCCCAGGTGCTCGCCGTCGGGCCGGACGGTCCGTTCGCGGGTCTGCTCGTAGAGCCGTGCGATGTACTCCTCGAGCCTGGCGGCCTCGACCCGCCAGACGCCCCGGCCGCCGATCTGGATCGCGGGCAGCTCCCCGGACCGGACGAGCGCGTACGCCTGCGGCATCGAGATGTTGAGCACCTCGGTGACATCGGCAAGTGTGAGGAAGCGCGCGGGCATGGCCGCAGTCTGGCACGCAGCGCCGTCCTGTCACTTTCCTCCACAGACCACCCTCGCGGCGGCCCGAAGGACGGCATCATGCAGCGGGTACATCTGCGCGAGGGGGCACCACGTCATGACCGCACCGATCCCCACCCTGCCCGCACCCGCGGCCGTCCGGTTGCGTCGGCCGGGGTGGCGCGACCCGCGGCTGGGCGTCGGTCTGTCGATCGTCGCGGCGTCGGTCGCTGTCGGGTCGTGGGTCGTGCGCTCGGCGGCGCAGACGGTCGGCGTCTACGCCGCCGCCAGCACCCTGGTCCCGGGCGACCAGGTCGCCGCGGGCGACCTCGCGATCGTCCAGGTGCGCGGCGTGGACACGGCGCGCTACCTGTCGGCCGAGGAGCCGCTGCCCGACGGGGCTGTGCTGCTGCGGTCGGTCGGTCGCGGCGAGCTCGTCCCGGCCTCGGCGATCGGAGGGCCCGCGGCGGTCGATGTCCGTTCGGTCGCGGTCCCGCTCGGCGGCCGCCCGGCCGACTCGGTGCCCGTCGGTTCGTTGGTGGACCTGTGGTTCACCGCGACCGCCGACACCTCGTCCGATCCTGTGGCGCCGAAGGCCCTGGTGAGCGGTGTCGAGGTCGCGCGGGTCGACGGTGCGGGCAGCTACGGCTCGACCCCGGGGGTCGAGGTGCTCGTCCCGCGGGAGGCACTGGCGCCCGTGCTGGCGGCACTGGCGAGCGACGGCTCGGTCGAGGTCGTGCCGGTGCCCGGCACCGGGCGCTGACGTGGGCGACACGGTCCTGCTCGCCCTGCCCGGCCCGACGGAGTCGCTCGTCGTCCAGGCCGCTGAGGCGACGGGCGGCGCCGTGGTCGTGGTCCGGCGCTGCGCCGACACGGCCGAGCTGCTCGCGGCGGCCGCCGCGGGTCTGGGTCGTGTCGCGGTGTGCTCCCCGGAGCTGCCCGACCTCGACCGGGATGCTGTCGAGGCGCTCCGGGCCGCGGGCCTGCAGATGCTCCTGCTCGCGGACCTGTCGCGCGGACCGGGCCGGCGGGCGATCGGTCTGGGGGCGGACCGGGTCCAGGTCGCCCCGGCCGACGCCCAGGCGGCCGAGGCCGTGGTGGCCGAGATCAGCGGCCTGGTCAGGCAGGAAGCGCCCGCCACGCCCATGCGCGGTGTCCCGACGACTGCCATGCCGTCGGTGGCGGGTGGGCGCCTGGTGGCGGTCTGGGGCCCGACGGGTGCCCCCGGCCGAACCTCGCTCGCGGTCAACCTGGCGGCCGAGCTGGCGGCCGCCCACGGCACCGCCGTGCTCGTCGACGCAGACACCTACGGCGGGTCGGTCGCCCAGGTGGTCGGTCTGCTCGACGAGGCGCCGGGGCTGGCGGCAGCAGCGCGGGCGGCTGCGCAGGGGACCCTCGACCTGGCGACGTTGGCCAGACTGGCGCCCGTCCTGGCGCCGGACCTGCGGCTGCTGTCAGGCATCGCCCGGGCCGACCGCTGGTCCGAGCTGGCCGGGCCGGCGCTCGACGTGGTGTGGCGCCTGGCGCGTGGGCTGGCCGCGTGGGTCGTCGTGGACACGGGTTTCAGCCTCGAGCAGGACGAGGTGCTGAGCTATGACACCCGCGCGCCGCGGCGCAACGCCGCGACGCTGAGCGCGCTGGCGGCCGCGGACCTGGTCGTGGTGGTGGGTGCGGGGGACCCGGTCGGTATGCACCGCCTCGTGCGAGGTCTGTCGGAGCTGACCGAGACGGGCGTGCCGGGTGAGCGCATCGTGGTCGTCAACCGGGTCCGCTCCTCGGTGGCCGGTCCGCGACCTGCCGCTGCGGTGCGGGAGGCGCTCGGGAGGTACGCGGGGGTGGACCGGGTGCATGTGATCCCCGAGGACCGGGAGGCGTTCGACACCGCGATGCGAGAGGGGCGCCTGCTGCGCGAGGTGGCCCCTGGATCTGCGGCCCGGCGCGCCGTGGCCGAGCTGGCGTCGCGGGTGGCGGATCAGACGCCGGTCCCGATCCCGGGCGGCTAGGCGGCACACTGTGCCCGTGCGCCTCTACCTGCCTGCGACCCTCGACGAGGTCGCCCGTGCCGACGACGTCCTGACTGCCCGGGCGGCCCATGCCGTGACCCCGGCGCTCCGGGCCGCGCTGCCCGACGAGGATGACGAGGGGTTGGAGTTCGTCGCCCAGCTCGCAGCCGCCGACGACTCGCTCGCGCTGCTCGCCGACCAGCCGGATGCGCCCCGTCTGCGGCTCGTCGTCGCAGTCGACGTGGCCGCCTCGCTCACCGCACCGACGAGTGCCGTGCTCGGTCCGCCGACCCTGGTGCAGCTGATCGGGC
>JAHIJU010000412.1 GCA_018898235.1 Actinomycetota bacterium
GGCCCGGAGGTTCCACGCGGTGCCGGACCAGCTCGTCTCGCGGGGCTCGGTCCAGTGGCAGGCGAATCCCAGCCGCAACCGATCGTCGGGCACGGGCGCTCCGGTCGCTGTCACGGTCCCCTCTCCGGCTCGGCGCGGCCAAGCCGAGGCAAGGCGCAAGCCCCGTGCAGGTCGAGGCAGGCTTCGGGCAGGATAGGGCCCGCCGCCGACCGAAGGAAGGGGACCGCATCGTGCGAGAGCTCCGCGGACCGCTGCGCCTGCTCGGGCCCGGTGCGCGCCGATGGGCCAGGAGCGCGGCGGATGCCGTGCTCGCACCGATCTCATCGCTCAACGGCGGACGGACCCCGGGCGAGGTGGCCGTCACGTTCGATGACGGTCCCGATCCCACCGTCACCCCGGCCCTGCTGGCGCTCCTGGCCCGCCGCCAGGTGACGTGCACCTTCTTCCTGCTGGTCGACCAGGCCGAGCAGCACCCGGATCTGGTCCACGCCATCGCCGCGGCCGGGCACGAGATCGCCCTGCACGGGCTCGACCACCGCCCGCTCCCGCCCCTGGGGCATCGGGGTGCGCTGCGCTACCTACGGGACGCCCGGCGACGCCTCGAAGCCGTCGCGGGGCAGTCGGTCCGCTGGTACCGACCGCCCTACGGCAAGCAGTCACCTGCATCCTGGGCGGCCGCCCGACGGGCAGGCCTCGACGTGACGGTGTGGTCGGCCGACGCCGGCGACTGGGAGGACGTCCAGGCGGCGGACGTGGCGGCACTCGCCCACGAGCGCCTCGCCGACGGTGGGATCCTGCTGCTGCACGAGCGGGTGGAGCCGGGGCCCGCCGGGGAACCCGTCGAGACGCACTTCGACCGGGTCGAGGTCGTCGACCTGGTGCTCAACGATCTTCGGGACCGGGGCCTGCGCCCGGTCACGGTGGGGACGCTCGCCCGCCGTCCGCACCGCACCGCCTGGTTTCGCTGACACACCACGGGCGGGGGTGGTGACCGGGAGCCCCGGTCACCACCCCCGCCCGTGGTGTGCTGCTAGTAGCCGACCGTCGCGCCACTCTTGGCGACGTTGCCCGACCAGGTGACCGGCACGTTCACCCGGGCCGAGCCGTACACGTAGGCACCGAAGGTGTTCTGACGGACGGTGATGTTCTGCACCAGGTACTGACCGTTGTTGCCGTCCACCACGAAGATGGTGAAGTTCCCACCCGAGAGGTAGTTGTTCTCGATGAGGACCGGGCCGACGGTGCTCGGACCGAGGTCCGGGGCCAGGAACAGTGCGGCGTTGGTGCTCGAGGTCGACGCCAGATCGATCGTGTTGTGCCGCACCACCAGGTTGGTGACGCCCGACTGCATCTGCCCGCCGTCCGAGTGCGCACCGGCGGCCGGGGTCAGGTCGTGGATCCAGCTGTCCTCGAGCGTGGTGCCGGACCCGAGCTTGACACCGTCGCCGGTCGTCCCGTGGATGTTGACACGCTTGGCGGACCAGTTGGAGTAGCCGATGCCGTTCTCGAAACCGTAGATCTCCGAGTCGAGCACCGTGACCGAACCCGACACGACTCGCACGCCGTCACCGGAACCCGATCCGTGGATCCGGGAGTTCTTGATGACCACACCGGATGCGTTGATGGTCACGGGGCCCGAGATGTCCAGGCCGTCGATCACCTGGTTCGCCGTCGTGATCGACAGCGCCCCGGAGGCCCGAAGAGCGGTGCCGGCCGGCACGCCGGTGGTCGACGCGTCCGGGAAGCCCGTGCTGGAGGTCGGCGAGGCGGTGGGTGTCGGGGTGGCGGTGGGTGTCGGGGTCGCCGTGGCCGTCGGGGTGGCGGACGCCGTCGGCCTCGGGGTCGCCGCCGCCGTCGGGGTGGCGGACGCCGTCGGCTTCGGGGTCGCCGTCGCCGTCGGGGTGACGGACGCCGTCGGCTTCGGGGTCGCCGTCGGGGTCGGCGTCGGACCGGCCTTGATCGGCCGCAGCGCCACCGCCGCGAAGCTCCAGCGCGACGTGGTCGGCGACACGGTCCCGATCACGGTGTCGGTCCCGCTCGTCGCGGTCGTCGACTGGAACCAGTAGGTGTCACCGGCCGGCACCATGTACTGCGCCTGGAGGGTCTGCCCCGACCGCACCGTGCGGCGGGCGGCGGCCGACCAGTCGTTGCCGACAGCGAGGACGACGTCGCCCGGAGCGCTCACGATGGACACGCCCGCAGCGACCGAGGACGTGGTCGATGTCCCGGAGGACGAGGCCAGGGTGACTCCGCTCACGGCGTAGACCGAGCCCGAGCCGTAGTAGCCGCCGAGGCTCAGTGACGCGGTCGGGGCGCAGGAGGTGACCTTGGCGGTCGGCGACGCGATCCAGACCTCGGCGGTGCCACCGACCTTGTTCGCCCGCTTCACGAGCCTCCAGGCGAGCCCACAGCCGTTCACCGCCGTGACGTACTGCGAGCTCGCGATCGGACC